>JBBRGH010000254.1:0-5163 GCA_038240915.1 Gemmatimonadales bacterium
CATTTCGCTCGGCGGCCTGGGTGGCGCCTGCCGCCAGCTCCTGGGCGATGTCGAGAATCTTGCTCGCGTCCTGCGCCGCCGCCCGCACTACTACCGCCTGCTGGTTGGCCCGCTCCGTCAGGTCGCCGGTGGTACTGGCCACCTCCTGGGTCGACGCGGTCATCTGCTCGGTCGAGGCGGCGATCTGCTGCGACATCGCGGCCGCCTCGTGGGCGTGCTGCCGGATGGTGCCCACCAGCTCCCTCAGCTTGTCGAGCATCGTCGCCAGGGAGGTGGACAGCGCGTCCTTCCCCGCCTTGCCGCCGTCCGAGGTCAGGCTCAGGTCGCCCTGGGCCACCCGGATCGCCAGGTTGGTGGCCTTGCCGGTCGGCTTGAGGATGTGCTCCATCAGCAGCCGGACGATGACCTGGTCCACCACGATCGCGACCAGCACGAAGAGCAGGGTGTCCTGGACCACGCTGCTCGTCGCCTCCGGCCCGGCCGCCTGCCGGAGCAGCGCGAACACCACCGCGCTCAGCAGCAGCACGGCCCCGAGGCCCATCAGGTGCAGCCGGACAACGAACTTCTGACGGGCGGAAGCCATAGACGGTCAGGGGCTAGAGTGAGGGGTACGGCAAGGTAGAGAGGCCGCGATGCCGACGGAAGGCTCGCGGCGGTTGGCGCACGCCGGTTGGCGCACGCCGGCTCAGAGTGCGCCGAGCAGGTGAGCGGCGGCCCCAGCCAGCCCGGCCAGTCCGGCGCCGACGAGCAGCGCGCCGGCGCAGCCCTTTTTCCCTGCGCCCGCCGCGGTCGGGGGGTCGGTCGCCGCCTGGGCGGGTGCCTTCGGCGCCGGCGGCGTGGTCGGCAGCCCGGCCAGCGCCCGGGCGAACTGGTCGGCCGTGGCGAAGCGCTCGTCCGGATCCTTGGCCAGGGCGCGGACGATGGCCGCCTCCACGTGCTCCGGGATGGCCACCATCGGCCGGAGCGGCCGCGGCGGCCCCATGAACCGGCGCATCAGCGTGGCCTGCGGGTTCGGTCCCTTGAACGGCGGCTCGCCGGCCAGCATCTCGTACACCACGCAGCCCAGCCCGAAGATGTCGGACCGGCCGTCGATGGCCTTGTCGCCGCTGGCCTGCTCCGGACTCATGTAGGTCGGCGTCCCCACGATCATGCCGGTGGCGGTGAGCTTCTCGGCCACCTCACTCACCGCCCGCGCGACGCCGAAGTCGGCCACCAGGACTTCGTCGCCCGAGAGCAGGATGTTGTCGGGCTTCATGTCCCGGTGCACCACGCCCTGCTTGTGGGCGAATGCCAGGGCGCTCGCCACGGCGAACGCGATCCGGAGCGCCTCGGCCGGCGCGAACTGGTGCTCGCGCTGGAGCCGCTCGTAGACATTTTCGCCCTCGACGAACGGCATGGTGAACCAGAGCTGCCCGCTCGCCTCGCCCGAGTCGATCACGCTGAGGATGTTGGGGTGCTGCAGCTGGGCGGCCACCCGGATCTCGCGCTTGAACCGGTCGGCGCCGACGGTCGAGGCCAGCTCGGGATGGAGCACCTTGAGCGCCACCGGGCGGTCGTGCGCGATGTCGTGCGCCAGCACCACGCTGGCCATGCCGCCGCGGCCGAGGTCGCGGCCCAGGGTGTAGCGGTCGGCCAGGGCCTCCTGCAGCAGGGCCCGCATCTCGGGTTTCAGGAGGCCGCCTTGCCGTCGGCCACGCCGGCCAGCCGCTGGAACCGCGGATGGCCGCGCAAAGGGTCGAAGCCGGGGTCGAGCCGGAGCCACGCCGGTGAGAGGTAATACGGGATCTTGAGCAGGGGCTCGAGCTGGTCGAGCGCCTTCTCCGGCTCGCCAACCACGATGTAGGTCCGGGCGAGCTGATGCATCATGTAGGGTCCGTTGCTGGCGTCCTGCCGGATCGACAGGAGCGCGGCGGCCTGCTGCGACTCGGCGATGGCCTCCGGCTTCCGGCCCAGGTACGCCAGCGCCGTGCCGAGATAGGCGTGGAGTCCCGGGTCCTCCGGCGCCGCGCGGATCTGGTCCTCGAAGGCGATTCGGGCCGAATCGGCGTAGGCGCGCGCCCGCGCGTGGTCCCCGCGCAGCGCGTACGTCCCGGCCAGCGCCACGCCCCAGGACCCTCGGTCGTCATCGAACTGATCCGGCCCCAGCCGGAAGAGAAGGTCCTGCTGGTCGGCGTCCAGCACCCAGAACAGGTCGTAGTACGTGGCCAGGTACGCCACCAGGGCGGCGGGCTCGATCGGCTTGGGAGCGTTGCGAATGAGGGCGCGCGCCCCGGCCAGGTCACCCTCGCCCAGGTAGGCAATCACCTTCCACTCGAAGCTCTGCAGGCTGCCGGGCGTGATCGCGAGCGCGCGGTCCGCCGCCTCGCGTGCCTCGGGGTACCGTTTCAGGAAGATGAGCGCGGTCGCCAGTACGTTCGCCGTCGTGGCGGAGCGCGGGTCGAGCGTCTGCGCCTGCTGCAGGTGCGCCAGCGCCGCGTCCCACCGGCCCAGCGCCTGCTCGGCCAGGCCGGTACCGCGGAGCAGCTCCGCGTTGGAGGGCGCCAGGCGCTGCCCGCGGGCGTACTCCGCGAGGGCGCGCACGTTGTCCCGGTCGTTCCGGCGGAGGTAGTCGCCCATCGCCACGTGGCCCTCTGGGCGATCGGGCGCGAGCGCCAGGGCGCGCTCGGCGGCCACCCGGGCACGGACCGCGATCGCCGGCGACGGGGCGGCCACCCCGTTCAGCAGCGAGCCCGCCTGCGACAGGCGGGCCCACGCCACGGCGAACGTGGTGTCGAGCGCCACGGCCTGTTCGAAGTTGCTCAGCGCCTGGCGCAGGGTGACCGGGCTGTTGCCCTGGTTGAACGCCTCGACGCCCTTCAGGTACGCATCGTAGGCCGCCAGGTTCTGGGTCGGCTTCTCGGCCAGCTGCTGCTGCACGCCGGCGCCAAGGGCCACGTCGAGCGCCCGCGCTACCCGGCCCGCGATGTCGGCCTGCACCTGGAACACGTCGGTGAGCGACGCGTCGAACGGCTGCTGCCACTTGGTGGTGGGCGGGCCGCCGTTGGGCACCTGCACCAGCTCAGGGCTGACGCGCACCCGGCTCTCCCCGCCCGCGCTCTTCTCCCAGCGGATCTTGCCGATCAGGAGATATTGCACCCCCAGTTCCCGGGCGATCTCCTGGGGCGTTTTGCTCGAGCGCTTGTACTGACCGGCGCTGCTGCCGGCGATCACCTGGAGTCCCGGCAGCGTCGCCAGCTTCCCCCGCACCTCGTCGGTGATCCCGTCGGCGAAGTACTCGTCGCTTGCCTGGCCCAGGTTCTCGAACGGCAGCACCGCCAGCAGCTTGGGGGCGTCCGGCCCGGTCGGCCCGGTCCCGCCGTGCGAGCGGAGCCAGCCGAACAGAACGCCCACGCCGATCAGGAAGCCCAGCGCCAGCCCCAGCGCGGCCGGCCGGCGCCGGAGGCGCAAGGCGGACGCGGGATTCGCCCCGGTCGGCGCCGGAGACGACGCCGGCGCCGCGGCGCCGCGGGTCGGGCTCGACGCGGTGGCCCCAGCGGGGTCCAGCGCCCGGGCGAACTCCGCCGCCGTCCCGAACCGGTCGGCCGGCGCCTTGGCCAGCGCCCGCGCCACCGCCTGCGCCACCGCGTCGGGCACCGTCTCCCGCAGCTGCTGGAGCGGTCGCGGCGTCTCGGTGAAGCGCCGCGCGATCATCGCCTGCGCGGTCGGCGCCGTGAACGGCGTCTCTCCCGCCAGCATTTCGTACAGCACCGTGCCCAGGCTGTAGATGTCGGTCCGGGCATCCAGCCCCTTGTCGCCCACCGCCTGCTCGGGGCTCATGTAGGCCGGCGTGCCGACCGACATGCCCGTCTCCGTCAGCTGCGGGCCCGCCGCCGCGCCGACCGCCCGGGCGATCCCGAAGTCGGCCACCAGAGCCTGCCCGTCCACCAGCAGGATGTTCTCCGGCTTGATGTCGCGGTGGATCACGCCCTGGCGGTGGGCGAAGTCGAGCGCCAGCGCCGCCTCGCGGGTCAGTCGCACCGCCTCGACCACCGGCAGCTGCCGCTCGCGCGTCAGCCGGTCGCGGAGCGACTCGCCCTCGATGTATGGCATGGTGAACCAGAGCTGCCCGGCCGATTCGCCGGAGTCGAGCACGGTCATGATGTGGGGGTGCTGCAGCCGGGCCGCCAGCTTGATCTCGCGCAGGAACCGCTCGGGGCCAAGCGAGGCGGCCAGCTCGGGGTGGAGCACCTTGAGCGCGACCGGCCGATCGTGCTTCATGTCCTGCGCCAGGTAGACCGTGGCCATGCCGCCGCGGCCCAGCTCGCGCTCGAGGGCGTAGGCACCGGCCAGGGCCGCCTGCAGCCGGGAAGGCACGTCGGCCACGGCGCTATTTCCCCACGGGCTTGAAGGAGAACTTCTGCCCGCCGACCGACGCCTCGTACATCAGCCCGCCTTTCGCCATCGTCACGATGGCCACGCCGTTCCGGTAGGCCAGGTCGGCCGAGGCGCGCTCGGTGAGCGCGACGGCCGACGCCTGGGCGTCGAACTTGAGGTGGCCGAGCTTGAAGTTCTCCAGCGCCTGCGCGGTCTGGAAGAAGACGATCTCGCTGTACGCCTGTCCGCCGAACTGGAACCCGATCGACACCTGGGTCAGGGTGGATTTGCCGATCACCCGACCGCCCTGGTAGGCCCAGCCCTTGCCGCGGGCGCCGCCGATCCCGATGCCGCCCTTGCCCACGGTCGGAAACACGACGTAGCCCACGGCATCGGCGAAGATCTTGGCCATGCCCGGGTCCTTGGCCTTGAACTTGGCGACCACCGGCGGCACGTCCGCCTGTGCCGCGGCCGTCGCGGGAACGCCGGCCCAGAGCAGGGCGACCGCGGCCAGCAGCGCCCTCACGCGCTGTCCTCCACCAGCCGGAGGCCCCGGTACCGATCCGCGTCCAGCAGCTCCTCGATGCCCGCCGCGGGGCGCGCCGCCCAGAAGTGGTGGCCCTGGCCCAGGGTGCAGCCCAACTCGATCAACGCCGACCTCTGCTCCGCCATCTCGATTCCCTCGGCGATGGTGTCCAGCCGGAGCGTGTCGCCCAGCCCGATGATCGCCCGGGCCAGGGCCGAACGGTCGGCCCCGTGCGCCACCTCCTCCACGAACGGCTTGGCGATCTTGAGGATGTCGATCGGGAA
>JBBRGH010000255.1:0-5160 GCA_038240915.1 Gemmatimonadales bacterium
ATCCAGCAGACCAAGCTCAAGAATACCCTCCGGTACCTGATGGGTGAGGAGCAGATCACCCATCTGGACATCGAGTACTACCAGAACGCCTGATGAAATACTTCCACCGCACCCACCTGCCGCCCGAGGCCGTGCTGGGACGCGCCACCACGTTCTTCGGCGAGCGGCTGGCCCCGGTGGAGGAGCAGCCCCGGCGCCGCCGCTTCACCGGCACGGTGGGGCAGGTGACGGTGACCGCCCAGGCCGAGGGCGGGCACTACACGCTGGTGACGGTGGAGACCAACCAGGTGGGCGAGAGCGAGGCCGATAAGCTGGCCAAGCGCTTCCTGACCCTGGTGCACACGCTGGCTGACCCGACGCACCGGCCGATCGGCGCGTACTGATTTCCGCTCCCGCACGACCGCTATCCTCAGGAGGCGTTTCCCGATGATTGTCTCGCGCTCGGCGCTCCGCCGTGCCGTTCCGTCCGTCCTGTCCGCACTGCTCGTGGCGTTTGTCGCCGGCGCGCTTCCGCTGACCACCCTGGTGGCGCAGGAGGCCGCGCCCCGGCATCACGCCGGCGGCGAGGCGGCCCTGGTGCTCCCCGATCTCGGCAGCGCCACCTTCCTGGGCGGGATCGACGGCCGCACCCTGCTGCTGGGCGGCCTCCTCGTCTGCGCCCTTGGGCTCTTCTTCGGCCTCACCAGCTATCAGCAGCTGAAGAAGATGGCGGTGCACCGGTCGATGCTCGAGGTGTCGGAGCTGATCTACGAGACCTGCAAGACGTACCTGCAGACCCAGGGGCGATTCCTGCTGATCCTGTGGGTCTTCATCGGGGTGGCGGTGGCGGTGTACTTCGGGAAGCTGGCCTCGACCATCGACCCGGTCAGCGGGGCCGAGGTCCACGGCTTTCCCCTCGGCCGGGTGGCCATCATCCTGGCCTTCAGCCTCATCGGCATGGCGGGCAGCTACGCCGTGGCCTGGTTCGGGATCCGGGTCAACACCTTCGCCAACTCGCGGACGGCTTTCGCCAGCCTCAAGGGGAAGCCGTATCCCTGCTATCAGATCCCGCTCAAGGCGGGGATGAGCATCGGGATGCTGCTGATCAGCGTCGAGCTGCTCCTGATGCTCTGCATCCTGCTGTTCATCCCGGGCGAGTACGCCGGGCCCTGCTTCATCGGCTTCGCCATCGGCGAGTCGCTGGGCGCGGCGGTGCTCCGGGTGGCGGGCGGCATCTTCACCAAAATCGCCGACATCGGCGCCGACCTGATGAAGATCGTCTTCAAGATCAAGGAAGACGACGCCCGGAATCCGGGCGTGATCGCGGACTGCACCGGCGACAACGCCGGCGACTCCGTGGGGCCGTCGGCCGACGGGTTCGAGACCTACGGCGTGACCGGCGTGGCCCTGATCACCTTCATCCTCCTGGCGGTCACCGAGCCGGCGGTCCAGGTCCAGCTGCTGGTCTGGATCTTCGCCATGCGGATCATGATGATCATCGCGTCGGCGGCCTCGTACTTCATCAACGAGGCCGTGGCCAAGGGCAAGTATGAGCACGTGGACCGGATGAACTACGAGGCGCCGCTCACGTCGCTGGTGTGGCTCACCTCGATCGTCTCGGTGGTGCTGACCTACGTCGTGTCCTACCTGCTGATCCCGGATATCGGCGGCGACCCCACGCTCTGGTGGAAGCTGTCCACTGTGATCACCTGCGGCACCCTGGCCGGCGCCATCATTCCCGAGCTGGTCAAAGTGTTCACCTCGGTGGACAGCCGACACGTCCGCGAGGTCGTCACCAGCTCGCGTGAGGGTGGCGCGTCGCTCAACATCCTGTCGGGCCTCGTGGCCGGCAACTTCAGCGCCTTCTGGCTCGGCCTGACGATCCTGGCCCTGATGGGTATCGCCTACGGGGTGAGCACGCTGGGCATGGGGAGCCTGATGCTGGCGCCGGCGGTGTTCGCCTTCGGCCTGGTGGCCTTCGGCTTCCTGGGCATGGGCCCGGTGACGATCGCGGTCGACTCGTACGGCCCGGTGACGGACAACGCCCAGTCGGTGTACGAGCTCTCGACCATCGAGCAGATCCCCGGCATCGAAGCCGAGATCAAGCGCGACTTCGGGTTCTCACCCCAGTTCGAGCTGGCCAAGGAGCACCTGGAGGAAAACGACGGAGCCGGCAACACCTTCAAGGCGACGGCAAAGCCGGTCCTGATCGGGACGGCCGTGGTCGGAGCCACGACCCTGATCTTCTCGATCATCGTAAGCCTGACCAACGGACTGCAGCCGGAGCTCCTGCCCAACCTCTCGATCCTGCACCCGCCCTTCCTGCTCGGCCTCATCTGCGGCGGCTCGGTCATCTACTGGTTCACCGGAGCCTCGATCCAGGCCGTGACCACCGGTGCCTACCGCGCGGTGGAGTTCATCAAGGCCAACATCAAGCTCGAAGGCACCACCAAGGCCTCGGTGGCGGACAGCAAGAAGGTGGTGGAGATCTGCACCCAGTACGCCCAGAAGGGCATGCTCAACATCTTCCTCACCGTGTTCTTCGCCACGCTCGCCTTCGCGTTCGTGGAGCCGTACTTCTTCATCGGCTACCTGATCTCGATCGCGCTGTTCGGGCTGTACCAGGCCATCTTCATGGCCAACGCCGGCGGCGCCTGGGACAACGCCAAGAAGATCGTGGAGACCGAGCTCAAGGCGAAGGGCACCGACCTCCACGCCGCCACCGTCGTCGGCGACACCGTGGGCGACCCGTTCAAGGACACCAGCTCGGTGGCGCTCAACCCGATCATCAAGTTCACCACCCTGTTCGGGCTCCTGGCCGTGGAGCTGGCCGTCTCGCTGACCAAGGACCAGGGCCCGGTCCTGACCCACATCCTGGCGGCGGTGTTCCTCGCGGTAGCCCTGTTCTTCGTCTACCGGTCGTTCTACGGGATGCGGATCGAGGTCGAGGACACCGTGGCCGCCCGGCAGGCGGTGCCGCTCAAGGTCTGAATCGGGGCTCCCATCAGCCGGAGCCACCCAAGGGGCATGCCGCGCGGCATGCCCTTTTGTTCGTCGTGGCTACCGGGGGCGGGCTTTCCCCGCGGGCGGCTCCGCGCGCATCTTGCATTGCCTCGCTCTCCCGATCCGGCCTCCGCAGGAGCCAGCATGTCCGACTCGTCCGATCACCCGACTCCCGGCGCCCGCCCGGGCGCGCTCGACCGCCGGACCTTCCTGGGCCAGGCCGCGGTGCTCGGTGTGGCGGCCGCCGGGGGACTGCCGCCACTGCCCGGAGCGGCGGCGGCCGCCGCCCCGACCGGACCAGGCCTTCCGGGCAGCGCCGCCGCCACGGCGGCGACGCCGGGCCGCACCCTCCCCCCGTTCGAGCTGGAGGAGATCACCATCGCGGAGCTGCAGGCCGGTCTCGCCTCGGGCCGCTACACCGCCGCGCGGCTCGTCGCGCTCTACCTCGGGCGGATTGCCGCGATGGACCGGACCGACGTGAGCCTGCAGGCCATCATCGAGACCAATCCGGACGCCCTCGCGCTGGCGGAGCAATCGGACCGCGAGCGCCAGGCCCAGGGGCCGCGCGGGCCGCTGCACGGCGTCCCGGTGCTCTTGAAGGACAATATCGACACGGCAGATCGGATGACAACCACGGCGGGGTCGCTCGCGCTTGAGGGCTCGATTCCGCCTCGGGACGCCCACTTGGCCGAGCGGCTCCGGGCGGCCGGCGCGATCCTGCTGGCCAAGACCAACCTGAGCGAGTGGGCCAACATCCGGTCGACCCGGTCGAGCAGCGGCTGGAGCGCGCGGGGCGGACAGTGCCGCAATCCGTTCGTGCTGGACCGCAATCCGTGCGGCTCGAGCTCGGGCTCGGCGGCGGCGGTGTCGGCCAACTTCGGCGCGGTGGCGGTGGGGACCGAGACGGATGGCTCGATCGTCTGCCCCGCGTCGGCCAACGGGGTGGTGGGCTTCAAGCCCACGGTCGGGCTGGTGAGCCGGGCCGGCATCATCCCCATCTCGCATACCCAGGACACCGCCGGCCCGCTCTGCCGGACCGTGGCGGATTGCGCGGCGCTCCTCACCGTGCTGGCCGGACCGGATCCGCGCGATCCGGCCACCGCGCAGTCGGCCGGTCACGTCGAGGCGGACTACACCAGATTTCTCGATCCAGCCGGCCTCCGCGGCGCACGGATCGGGGTGGCCCGGGCCAAGTTCTTCGGCTACAGCGATGCCACCGACCGGCTGGCCGAAGCGGCCCTCGGGGTGCTCCGGCGCGAAGGCGCCATCGTGGTGGATCCGGCCGACATCCCCCACGCCGGCAGCTACGATGACGCCGAGCTCGAGGTGCTGCTGTACGAGCTCAAGGCGGATCTGAACGCCTACCTGTCGGCGCTCGGACCGGCCGCGCCGGTGCGCACCCTGGCCGACGTGATCGCCTTCAACGAGCGGGAGAAGGCCAGGGAGATGCCCTGGTTTGCCCAGGAGCTGTTCGTCCAGGCCGAGGCCAAGGGCCCGCTCTCGACGCCGGCGTACCGGAAGGCGCTCGCCACCTGCGGCCGGCTGTCCCGGGTGCAGGGACTCGACGCGATCCTGAACCGGCACCGGCTCGACGCCCTGGTGGCGCCGACGGGCAATCCGGCCTGGCCCACCGACCTGGTCAACGGGGATCACTTCACCGGCGGCAGCTCCACCCCGGCCGCGGTGGCGGGGTATCCCAGCATCAGCGTACCGATGGGGCAAGCGTGGGGATTGCCGGTCAATCTCTCGTTCATCGGCCGGGCCTGGAGCGAACCGGCGCTGCTCCGGATGGCCTATGCATTCGAGCAGATAACTATGCACCGGAAGGCGCCGCGCTTCCTGCCGACGCTCGCTTGACTCTCCCCTCGCGAGAGGGGATTTTCCAGCCCGGATCGCGCCTCCTCCAACCGGGACCAGCATGACCGCCACCAGCGCTCTCGCCTCCGATCCGGCCGCCCGGGCCGGGTTGGCGCGGGAACAACTCCTCGACCTCTACTATTGGATGCGCCTGACCCGGTCGCTCGAGGAGCGGCTGGTCAATCTGTACCGGCAGACCAAGGTCGTCGGCGGGCTGTTCCGTTCGCTCGGCCAGGAGGCCTGCTCGGTCGGCTCGGCCTACGCGCTTCGCCGGGAGGATGTGCTGTCACCGCTGATCCGGAACCTGGGCTCGATGCTGGT
>JBBRGH010000256.1:0-5158 GCA_038240915.1 Gemmatimonadales bacterium
CCGTCGCGGCGCGGGCGCCTGTCGCGCTTCCGCGCGCCGACTCGCTCGTGGCGGACGCCACCACCGCGCTCGAGAATGGGCGGCCCTGGCAGGCCAGCCGGCTGATCGCGCGCGTCCTCTCGGATTCGACCCGCCGGACGCCCGATGCCGTCATGCTGGCGGCCACCGCGGCGAGCCGCTGGGGCGGCTGGCCCGAGGTCAGCCGCCTGCTTGACCACCAACCCTGGGTGGACTCCGCCTACGAGGGCCGGGGCCGGCTCCTGCTGGCCCGTGCCGCCCTAGAGCAGGGCGACGATGCCGCCGCCCTCCGCCACGTGCTGGCCGCGCCCAGCCCCAATACGGCTGCCGCGGATGGCGAGCGTCTGGTGCTTCTTGCCAGGGCGCTCGACCGGCTCCATGCCCGCGACAGCGCGGCCGCCAGCTACCGCCGGGCCGCCGACCGGCTGCCGACCATCGCGGGTTGGCTCTGGATCCGGGCCGCCGCGCTCACCGACGACAGCCTCGCGCGGGCAGGCCTGTACCAGCAGGTGGCCGACCCGCTCGCCCGTGAGCGGATCGGCTGGAGCGAGGCCGCCGCGTACGCCGGCGCCGGCGATCTGGTCCGGGCCTCCGGACGGTATGTGGCGCTCGGCGCCCGGGCCACCGCGCTCAGGCTCCGGCTCGCCTCGAGCCCCGATAGCGTCCGGCGGGCGGCTGTCCGCCGGGACCTCACCGCCCTGATCACCGCCCGCCGGAGTCCCGGCGAAGTTCGCGATGCGATCGCCCTGCTCGACAGCGCCTTTGCGCCGCTCACCGCCGCCGAGGAGCTCGAGGTCGGCCGGGCGGCGGGGACCTCCGGCAGCGTGCTCCGGGCGGTGACCGCCTACGAGCGGGCGCTCGCCACGGGCCTCGGCACGTCTCAGGATCGCTTCGACTACGCCACCGCGCTGACCCGCCTCGGCCGCCAGGCGGACGCGGCGCCCCAATTCGCGCTCGTCCGCGCGCCCCGTGAGCTGGCCGGCGCCGCGGCCTACCAGCGCGCCCGCGCCCTGGTCCGGGGCGGCCAGGAGCCGCTCGGCCGTGTGGCGCTCGAGCGGCTGCTCAAGCTCTATCCGCGCGACACCAGCGCCGCGTCTTCTGCCTTGTTCCTGCTTGGCGATCTCGCCGCAGACGACCGGGCCGATCCGGAGGCCCGCGGCTATTACCGGCAGGTCGTACTCCGCGACCCGACCAGCCGGTTTGCGCCCACGGCGGCCTTCCGCGCCGCAACCATCGCCCTCCTCGCGGGCGACGCGGCCCGCTCGGCCGCCGAGTTCGAGGCCCTGGCGGCGCGCTATCCCCGGAGCGACGAGTCGGGCGCCGCCACCTACTGGGCCGGTCGCGCCTGGCATGCCGCCGGCGACACGGCCACCGCCCGCGCCCGCTGGCAGACCCTCGCGGCCGGCGATCCGGGCTCGTACTACACCGGGCTCGCCTTCCGCCGGCTCGGGCTGAGCGACTGGACGCCGCCCGCCGCCGCCGACAGCTTCGTCGCCATTCCGGGCCCCGACAGCGCCATGGCCAGGGCCGCGCTCCTGGCGCGCCTGGGGCTGCTGCCCGAGTCGCGCTGGGAATACGACCGGCTGCTGCGGCAGAGCGATACCTCCTCCGAACGGCTGCTATCCCTGGCCCACGCCTTCCGGCGGGACGGCCTGGCCTCCCAGGCCGCCCAGCTCGCTCGGCGGGCCCTGGTCCTCGGGGCGCCGTCCGATGCGCGAACCTACCGGCTGCTCTATCCCGTCCTCCTCGAGGACGCGCTGCTCGCCGAGGCGAGGGAGCACGGGCTCGACGCGGGCTTCGTGGCCGCGGTGATCCGCCAGGAATCGATGTTCAATCCCACCGCCACCTCGGCGGTCGGGGCCCGCGGACTGATGCAGGTCATGCCCGACCTCGGCAGCCGGCTGGCGCAGTCGATGGGCTATCCCACATGGGATCCGGTCCTGCTGTACCAGCCCGACGTGAGCCTGCAGATGGGCGCCTATCATCTCCAGGAACTGACCGGCCGCTACGCCCAGACGGTGCACGTGCTGGCGGCGTACAACGCCGGGGTCAGCCGGGTCGAGCGCTGGTCGCAGCGGATCGGAGTGGACGATCCCGAGGTGTTCACCGAGCGCATTCCCTTCGCCGAGACCCGCGGCTACGTCCGCGCCATCCAGCGCAACCAGGACATCTACCGCAGCCTCTACGCCTGGGCGGCTCCCTGAGGCTGGCACACGGCGCGCCAGTTTCTTAGCTTTTGCGTCGTTCCCACCACCAAGGCCGCCGCCGGTTGCTCGATTCCACCCGCTCGCTTGACGCTCTCGACCGTATCGGTGACGGCATTTTCGCCCTCGACGCCGACGGCCGGATCTCCTACGCCAACCGTTCGGCCCAGGAGCTGCTCCCGGCCTTGATCGGTGCCTGCGACGACCTCATCGGCACGGTCGTGTGGGACGTCTCGCCCTCTTTTGCCCGGACGCCGACCGGCCAGGCCCTGAGCCGGGCGGTGCGCGACGGGGTCCCTGTCGTCCACAGCGTGCGGCACCCGGTGCAGGGCGGCCTGATCGAGCTTCGCCTGTTCCCCACGCCCGAGGGCGTGAGCGGGCTGCTGCTTCGGGCCGGCCGGCCCCGCGCGTCCGACGTGCTCGACCGGGTGAGCGATCTGTACCTAGCCTGCGACGACGAGTGGCGGCTCACCCTGGTCAACGCCCGGGCCGCGGACTACCTCCGGCTGCTCGGCCCCGACCGCGGCGACGTGGTGGGCCGCTCGGTCTGGGACGTCATTCCCGGCCTCGGCGGATCCCGCTTTCAGGCCGAAGCGTACCGGGCCATGGTCGAGCAGACCGAAGTCGAGTTCGAAGGCTACTTCGCCCCGCTCAAGCGCTGGTTCTCGGTCCGGATCACGCCCACCGGCGAGGGCGTCATCGCCTGCGCCCGGGACGCCACGGGCTGGCGCCACACTCGTTGGGTGCTCACGCGTGAGGCCGAGCGACTCGCGGCCGTGATCGACACCCAGCAGGCGGTGGCCACGGCCGGGCCCGACCTCGGCGCGGTCATGCGGGTGGTGGCCGAGCGGCTGCGCGCGCTCACCTGGGCCGGCGCGGCGGGCATCTTCGTGCCGGACGACGGCGCGCTGGTGCTGTGCGAGGCGGTCGGGTCGAGCAGCGACCAGGTGGGCCTGCGACTGGCCGAGGGCGGCTCGGTGGTGGGCCGGGCATACCGCACGGGCGAATCCATCCGCTCCGACGACCTCACCCTCGAGCCCGGCGTGGACCGGGCGGCCATCGAGGCGCTCGGCGCGCGCTCGGCCATCGTGGTGCCGCTCGGGACGAGCCAGCAGGGGGTCCAGGCGGTCATCGCCGTCTGGTCCGGCCGGCCACGCGCCTTCAACGAGCTTCACGTCCACACCATTCACCTGCTGGCCGGGCTTCTGTCGGCCGCGCTCGAGCGGGCGTCCGCCTTCGCCTCGAATCAGGTCCTGCTGGCCGAGCGCACCGCCTCGCTGGCCGCCATCCAGGCGGCCGAGGAGCGCTTCCGCACCGTGGTCGAGTCGATCGACGACGTCGTCTTCCGGCTCGACCGGGAACAGCGCTGCGTGGACATCTTCGGCCGCTGGCTGCAGCGCGAGGGTTTCCGGCCGGTCGACTTCCTCGGCCGGAGCACCGCCGAGATCGTCGGCCCGGCGGCGAGCGGTCCGCACCAGCGGGCCAACCTCCGGGCCCTGGCCGGGGAGACGGTCACCTACGAATGGACCCGGGAGTCGCACCGCGGCCTCCGCTCCATGCAGACCACCCTCTCCCCACTGCGGGGTGCCCGGGGCGAGGTGGGGGGCATCGTGGGCGTGGGTCGCGACATCACCCAGCGCGTCGAGGCCGAGCAGCAGGTCCGGCAGGCGCAGAAGAGGGAGGCCGTGGGCCGCTTCGCCGGCGGCGTCGCCCACGACCTCAACAACATGATGATGATCATCCTCGGCTTCAGCGACTTCCTGCTGGGATCGCTGCCGCCGGGCGACGAGCGCCGGCCCGACGCCGACGAGATCCGGAAGGCCGCTGAGCGCGCCATGCACCTCACCCGCCAGCTCCTCGGATTCGGGCGCCAGCGGGTGGTGGCCCGGGAGGTCATGAGCCTCAACACCGTGGTGGAGGGGATGGAGCGGATGCTGCGGCCGCTCCTGGGCGAGGACATCACCCTCGTCACCTCGCTGGGACGCGAGCTCGGCGGCGTCGAGGCCGACTACGGGCAGATGGAGCAGGTGGTGATGAACCTGACCCTCAACGCGCGCGACGCGATGCAGCAGGGCGGGCGGCTCACCATCGAGACCATGAACATGGACTTCACCGACGGAGACGCCTACCGCGAGGTGAGGGTGGACATCCCCGCCGGCCCCTACGTGCTGATGGTGGTGAGCGACACCGGTCACGGCATGTCGTCCGAGGTGAGGGCTCACCTGTTCGAGCCCTTCTTCACCACCAAGCCGGCCACGCTCAACACCGGTCTCGGCCTGGCCACGGTCTACGGGATCGTGGTCCAGAGCGGGGGATACATCTGGGTGGAGACGGGGCCGGATCAGGGCGCCAGCTTCCGGATCTGCCTGCCGCGGGTCCTGGCCGACGACGCCGGCGGCGCCGAGGCCGAACGCCTGCCCGCCCCCGCCCGGGGCAGCGAGACCGTGCTGCTGGTGGAAGACGAGGACGCGGTCCGGCTGCTGGCCTCCCGGGTCCTCGCCGACCAGGGCTACACCGTGCTCGAGGCCCGCAACGGCCGCGAGGCCGTCGACGTGCTGGCCCGGCCCGGCCACGGCATCGCCCTGGTGCTGACCGACGTCGTCATGCCCGACATGGGCGGGGTGGAGCTGGTGGAGCATCTGAAGGCCCATCACCCCGAGATCCGGGTGGTCTACATGTCGGGCTACACCGAGGGCGACAAGCTCCAGCCGGGCGTCCGGAACTCGCCCTATCCCTTCCTGCAGAAGCCGTTTTCCCCTGAGAACCTGGCGTTCCGCATCCGGGAAGCGCTCGACCGCGCCGGGCGCTGACCCGGGCCGGTCGGGCCGTCCCGGGATGACGAGCGTCACATCCCCCGGCCGCCGTTCCCGTCATCTTCCCCATCACGCGGCATCTGTCCGGAGGCGAGCCATGGAAAGCAGGGTCAAGCTCGCGGG
>JBBRGH010000257.1:0-5126 GCA_038240915.1 Gemmatimonadales bacterium
GTCGGTGATCCGGAAGAACCACTGCTCCAGGATCCGCTGCTCGACCACCGTGTCGCAGCGCTCGCAGCGGCCGTTGATGACCTGCTCGTTGGCCAGCACGGTCTTGTCGTGCGGGCACCAGTTGACCGCGGCCGACTTCTTGTACGCCTTGCCGGCCTTGTGGAGCTGGAGGAAGATCCACTGGGTCCACTTGTAATACCTGGGATCCGTGGTCGAGAGATCGTGGCGCCAGTCGAACATCCCGCCGATCCGGCGGAGCTGGCGGCGGAAGTTCTCGATGTTCCGCGGGATCAGCACGCCGGGGTTGATGCCGAGCTTGATCGCGTAGTTCTCGCGGTGGATGCCGAACGCGTCGAACCCGATGGGTTCGAAGACGTCATAGCCCTGCAGCCGCTTGAACCGGCCGTTCACGTCGCTGCCGGTGAAGGCGAACATGTTCCCCACATGCAGGCCCTCGGCCGAGGGATAGGGGAACATCATGAGGTTGTAGTACGGCCGCGCCGCGCCGTCGAGGTCGGGCTCGTTGGTGCGGCGCTCGGCCCAGCGGGCCTGCCACTTGGCCTCGACGGCCTGGGGCTCGTAGGCGTCGGAGGGGGCGTCGCTCGCGGGGACGGTCAACTTGGAATCGGTCTTCGACATCGCGTGCCTTGGGCCGGACGGAATCGGGCTGGGCGAGCGGTAAAGTTATCGGCAGTTGGGGGTTACCGCCACCGCGCGGATCAGTCTTCTCGCACGGCCGTCCGGTCGCAGAGGGGCAGCCACCGGTCCTGGGGGCGCCATTCCCAGGTGTGGGTCTGGGTCCGGCCGTCGGAGCTGAACTCGATGCGGGCCCGCTCGGTGGGGCCGCTGATGGTCCAGACGCGGCCGCCCACGGTGACGTTGTACTCGCGGTAGAAGCCGTGGTTCTCGAACGTCCGCAGGACGTAGCGGCTGCTGTCCTGGTCCACGGCCATGATGCCCAGGGTATCGAACGGGGCACCACCGGTGGTGGCGCGCTCGTCCTGGACCAGGAAGAAGTCGCCGCTGTGCCAGCGGGCGGTGTGGGTGCTGGTCCAGTCGATGGCGGCAGCCTTGGGGTCGTCGGCTTGCTGGCGGGGGTTGCCGTACGCCTGGCCGGTGGCGCGCCAGCGGCCGAGGAAGACCGCGAGGGCGTCGTGCCGGGTGTCGCGCTCGGGGGCGGACATGGACTGGTCGGAGCGGTCGGTGGGGCTGTCCCCGGTGGTCGAGGTGGCCATGGTGGCTCCTTGTCGCTGCGAGTTGGGGCGGCGGATGGACTCGATACCCAAGAAAGCCGCTGGGCGCGCGTGCGACAGTGCGCTGGGCCACCGACCAGCGCGCCCCAGGCGCGCGACCGGCTCGTGCGGGGGCCGTCATCGCGGCGTGATCCGATGGTAGCCCGTGACGCCCGACCCCAGGAGATACCCCAGCAGGCCACCCGCGGCGCCCCCGGCCAGCCCGCCGAGGGGAATGAGGCCGGTGCAGGGACCGGAATCGCCGCCGTCGCTGCAGATGCCGCTGACGGCGACACCGACGCCGAGGCCGGCCGCGACGCCGAGCACACCTCCGATCAGGGCGCCGTGGCCGTTGCGCCGCCGGCCGATCCAGACCGAGTCGGGCGTCTCGGCGGCCACCACCCGCCTGGTGCGGCCGACCAGTAGCACGATGCTGTCGTCCGAGGCGGAGAGGAAGCGGCCGGTCACCCGGCCCTCCCGGGGGAGATGAAGCCGCATCGGCGCGGAGGGCGCGAGCCGGGCCAAGGCGCGAGTGGCCTCGGATCCCGGCCCGGAGACCTGCGCGGCGGCGGGCGCCGCGGCGCCCAGGGCATAGAGCAACGGCAACAGCGCGAGAGTCGAGCGCATCCGGCACCTCCTGATGGACCGTGCATGGTGGAGACCCTTCCGGCCGCGGGCCCGGCGCTGGTCGCCGCGCCGGTATCTCCACCTTGTCATCGAGGGGTGACCTGTGCGTGACCTGGGGGGGGAGCTGGGACCATCCGCCGGGCTCGAACGGCGGAGGGCGGCGTTTCTGGCGGCTTGCGCGGAGCGAGGGGGGAAGCACCAGGAGAGAACGGAGCTGGCGGAGGGCGGCCGAGCGTCCGGGGACGGGCCGGCGTCGGCCTCACCCCGCGCGAATCGTGGACTGCGCCCCGGCCTCGCTCAGGTAGTTCAGCAGGAACGCCGTGACCTCCCGTGGCGCGTTCAGGTCGAGGCGCCGGACCGGCCGGGCCACCGCGAGGGGAGCGTCGGTGGCGACGGCGATCACCAGGGGATCGTCCGGCCAGCACCTGGGCGGCTCGCCCAGTGCCGGCCGGTGGACCTCGATCTTCGGATAGGACTCGCGCGCGAATCCCTCGGAGAGCACGAGGTCCACCCGGTCCGGATCGAATCGGTCGAGCAGCTCGCGAAACGGCGGCTCGTCGAGGTTTCCCTCCAGCTCGCCCAGGTGCGCCCACCGGGAGCGCGAGGCGATCAGCACCTCCGACGCCCCTGCCTCGCGCACCCGGAAGCTGTCCTTGCCCGGGCGATCCATATCGAACCCGCAGTGGGCGTGCTTGAGCACCGCCACCCGGAGGCCGGCCGCACAGAGCTCCGGCAGCACGGCCGTAATCAGCGTCGTCTTCCCGCTGCCGCTGTTCCCGACGAAGCCGACGACCGGCAGCACGTCAGATCCTCGCGATCTCGACCCGGTTGTCCGACTGGGTCCCGGCCCCTCCCAGGTTGCAGTGCCGCGAGGAGGTCGTCGCGTTCACCGACGATCCGTTGCGCGTCAGGCTGGGCCAGTAGCCCAGGTTGGCCATCGCCAGCCCCTCCATCACGTCGTCGCTGAGCTCGGCGCTGCCCTCGAACGCGCCGCGGTCGTTGAACACCCGCACGTAGTCGCCGTCCTTGATCCCGCGGGCCGCGGCGTCCCTGGGATGGATCATGACCCGCTGTTCGCCCATGCGGCGCTGGTGCTTCGGCTCGTTGGCGTACTGCGAGTTGAGGAACGCGTGCGGTTTGGGTGACACCAGGTTGAGGGGATAATGCGCCAGCTCGCCGTTGGCGCCCACCTCGACCGGCGGGATGTAGTTGGGCACCGGATCGACCGGCTCGCCGGACTGCATCTCGGTATAGCCGTTACGCCAGACGGGGACGATGAAGTTGCCGTTGGCGGCCGCGCTGGCCTTGAACTCGCACTTGCCCGACGGGGTCTTGAAGTTGCCCTTGGCGTGCGGCGCCCGCTCGCCCGGGAGGCCGACGTTGAGCCGCATCCAGCCCTTCTCCTTGAGCTGCTCCAGGGTGATGCCCTGGAGGGCGGGCGCGCTCCAGTCGTACATCCGGCTCAGCAGCTCGTCGTCGCTCATGGACCAGTAGTCGTCATCGAAGCCCATCGTCTTCGCCAGGCGGCGGAACATCTCGACGTTCGGGACGCACTCGCCCGGCGGGTCGATGGCCGGCTGGTTGAGCATCATGTAGAGGTGGCCCCAGGTGACCTGCAGGTCGTACTGCTCCGCCTGCAGCGCGGCCGGAAGGATGATATCGGCGTAGCGGGCGGTGTCGGTCATGAACAGCTCGCTCACGACCGTGAACAGGTCCTCGCGCTTGAGCCCCTCGACCATCGTGTTCGCGTTCTGCTGCTGGGACACCGGGTTGGAGTTGTGCATCAACACCGACATGAGCGGCGGGTCCAGGCCCAGCTCGCCGGTGAGGGCCCGGCCCAGGTCGAGCTCGTTGACCACCCGGGTGCCGGGCCGGATCCAGTCGGGCCGCTGGATGAAGTCGAAGTTGAACGGGAAGTCCCAGATCGGCATCTCGACCGTGCCGCCCCCGACGTGCCGCCAGGCGCCGACCAGGGCGGGCAGTGCCGTGACCAGCCGCACGGCGTCACCGCCGCCCGGGGACCGCTCGATGGCCACACCCTGGCGAATGGCCGACGGCTGGGCCGTGGCATACTCCCGCGCCAGTTTGCGGATGTCGTCGGCGGGGATCCCGGTGATGTCCGCGACCCGCTCCGGCGGGAACTCCGCGGCGCGCGCCTTCAGCTCCTCGTAGCCGAGCGTGTACTTCGCCACGTAGTCGTGATCGATCAGGTCCTCCCCGATGATCACGTGCATCATGCCCAGCGCCAGCGCGCCGTCCGTCCCCGGCCGGATCGCGACATGCCAGTCGGCCGCCTTGGCCGTCCGGGTGCGCACCGGGTCGATCACCACGACCTTGGCGCCCTTCTCCTTGGCCTCCAGGATGAAGGGCCAGCCGTGCAGGTTCGTGCTGATCATGTTCATGCCCCAGACGATGATGTACTTCGCGTGGGTGAGGCTCTCCACGTCCAGGCCGCCGGTGGGACCCACCGTCATGATCCAGGCGGTGGAGGAGCCGGACTCGCAGTAGCACTTCTCGCCGATGGTGGCGCCCAGCCGGTTGAAGAAGGCATCGCCGCTGGTGAGGCCGTTGAGCGTGCCCTGGTTCCCCAGATAGCAGTGATTCATGATCGCCTGGGGACCGTACGTGTCGATGATGCCGGTCCACCGACGCTTGATCTCGGCGAGCGCCTCGTCGTACGTGATCTGCTCGTACCGGCCGCTCCCCTTGGGGCCCACGCGCTTGAGCGGGTGCCGCAGCCGGTCGGGGTTGTAGTGGTGCTCCGCGTAGGTGTTGAGCTTCACACAGAGCCCCCCGCGGGTCATCGGGTGCTCGGGGTCGCCGGTCACGGCGATCAGCTTGCCATTTTCGACGTGGTAGAGAAACGCGCAGGTGTCCGGGCAGTCCTGCGGACAGGCCCCTCGCACGACTCTCGTGCCGGTGGTGGGTGTGGCCATAGGGGATCTCCGACAGCGGCGGGTCTCGGTGAACGGGCGTACGGAACGCCAAAGCTCGGCGACCGCTGGGGATGCGCGGGAAGGGAGAGCCACGGACCGATCGCCTGCCGGCGCCGGCTGTCGCCACGCGTGGAAAGAATGCGTGTGCAGCCTAGGATAGGAAACGAGACGGAGGGCGTCAAGAGCGGCGAACGGAATCGCGGGCCGCCGGGCTCGACGCCGGCGATGACCGCCGCGAGTTCCGGGCGCAGCGCTTTGACCGCGACCTTGCCGTCGTGCCTTGGACGATCGCCAGCGGAGGACTCGGGAGCCAGTGATCGCGCCGGAGCGG
>JBBRGH010000258.1:0-5002 GCA_038240915.1 Gemmatimonadales bacterium
TACCCGCGCATCGCCATCTGGTGACGGAGGCCCGGGCAGCCTTGGCGCGCCTGGCTGGCGCGCCTGAAGCCAGCGAGGCGCACTAAGAGTGCGTTGCCATACCGCGCTCGCGAGTCATCCTGAGCGAAGCGAAGGAGCCGAAACCTGAGGCCTGCCCCTTCGCTCCCGCCTGGATGCCTGCGGAGCGGCTCACGGGCAGCGAGTGGGAATCTTCGACTCGCTCACTGTTCCCTTGTCGAGGCACTCCGGCCTTGGCTTCTTCGCCGCGGCCTTCAGTACGGTCACCAGCGATGAGCTCCGTTCGTTGTGCCACTTGGCAAGGATCTGCACCCGCCCGGGCTGCAGACTGTGCACCACCCCGGTGCCATCGACGGACGCGATCGCGGCGTTCGCGCTCTCCCACGTCACGCCGGTCGGCGTGTCGAGCGATTCGTTCGAGTTCTTCAGCCAGGCCGCGAGGCGGAGAGACCTTCCCTGGTCGAGGGCCGTGACCTTCGGGAGCACGGTGAACGCAGGCGTATCGTCCGGTGGCGTGGTGATGTCGTCCCCCCCGCATCCCAGGTTGACCACCGCGCTGGCAAGGACGAGCGTCAGCAATGAGAGCGTCCGCATCTGAGCCTCCTGAGTGGATCGGGCCAGGTGACGGCGGCCCCACCTGCGCCGCCCGGCGCTTGCCCGGACCGAACTGTGAGGCCTAGACTAAGAGGCAGCGCTCATCCCTCGCTCACGGCCCGCACATTTATCGCTCAAGCTTAGGCTCGAGACTCTCGGTGGGCTGACATTGACCGACGCTGCCGGCCGGCACGTGGCCCCGCAGCGGCGCAGGCTGGCACTGCTCGCGCTGCTGGCGGCTGCCGGCGAACGAGGCATGTCCCGCGACAAGGTGGTGGCGTGCCTCTGGCCGAGAGCGCGGTGGACAACGCGCACCACGCGCTGGAGCAGCTCATCTACGCCATGCGTCGCCAGCTGCCCCGGGCGGTCGTACCGGGGAGTGATCCGCTGCGGCTCGACCCGGCCATCGTCGGCACCGATGTCGCGGAGTTCACCAGCCGCCTGGCCGCCGGCGATCGTGGACCCTTTCTCGACGGCTTCTTCCTCAGCGGGGCGCCAGAGTTCGAGCGCTGGGCCGAGCGGGAACGGGCGCGGCTTGCCGGGGAGCACGAGCGGGCGGTCCGCCGCGTACGCCGTGGCCGGCAGGCGGGCCGAAGCCTTGAATCTGGTCGCCGAGCTGCAGCGGACTGTCGCACGGATTCGAGCTATGTCTCTCCCTACGATATCACGACGATTTACGTCGGCTTGGGCAGCACTGACGAGACGCTTGCGTGGCTCGAAAAGGCGTTTCAGGGCCGGGCCTATGGGCTCGTATTCTTGAACGTCGACCCGAGATTCGATCCGATCCGGTCAGATCCGCGCATCGTTGATCTGCTCCGGCGGGTCGGGCTCCCAACCGAAGTAGCGCGCTCTTGGTCCCGAGACGCCCGTCACTCGCACGCCGCGGTCTTCGGAATGCCTGCTCCCTCGGCGCCAGTGCGCGGCCCGATGCAGCGCGGCGGATCCTTCTTGGTCACCGGCTCCCGCACCGTCACCAGCGACGCCCCGCGGCTGTCGTGCCAGGTGGCGACGATCTGGACCCGACCCGCCCGCAGGCCTTGGACGGTCCCGTCGGTGGCGACCGCGGCGATCCGGCCGTCCGCGCTCTGCCAAGAGACGTCCGCGGCGGCGCTGGTCGAGCCATCCGGGTGGTGCAGCGTCGCGGTGAGTTTCATCACCTTCCCGCCCTCGATGGTGGCGACGCTAGGCGCCACCGTGAGCGTCAACCCGTCGGTCAGGCCGTTTCCGGACGTCCCGGAAGGGAGACTGGGTGCCGTCGCGTCGGACTGACATCCCAGGGTGGCCGCGGCTACGAGAGCGACGAGCGTCAGCGAGTGCAGGGTGCGCATGGGACCCTCCGGTGTGTCTCCGGGATGCGTGAGGGCGGCCCCACCTGCGCCACCCGCCGCTTGCCCGATCCGAACTGTGAGGCCTACACTAAGAGCGGGCCCTCATCTTCCCCTCACTCCCCGCTCAGCCGAGGCTCATGCTCAGGCTCGAGACCCTAGGCGGCCTGATCCTCACCGACGCCGCCGGACGCCAACCCGTCCAGCAGCGGCGCCGGCTCGCGCTGCTGGCGCGGCTGGCGGTGGCCGGCGAGCGCGGCGTCACCCGGGACAAGCTCATCGCCTGCTTCTGGCCGGAAAGTGCGGCCGACAATGCCCGCCACGCCCTCGAGCAGCTGCTCTACTCGCTCCGCCGGCAGCTCCCCCAGGGCATCACCCTCGGGACCGATCCCCTGCGGCTCGACCCGGCGGTGGTGAGCACCGACGTGGGCGAGTTCACGGCCGCCCTGGCCGCCGCCGACGGCGCGCGCGCCGCGGCTGCCTATCGCGGTCCGTTTCTGGACGGATTCTTCCTGGACGGGGCGCCCGAGTTCGAGCGCTGGGCGGAGCGCGAGCGGGCGCGGCTAGCGGGCGCGCACGAAGGAGCGCTGCGGGCGCTGGCCGAGCAGGCCGCGACGGAAGGCCGGCACACCGCCGAGATTGACCTCAAGCGCCGCTTGACCACGGCGGATCCATTGGGTGAGCGGGCGGCCACCGCGCTCGTCCGAGCGCTCGCGGCAGCGGGGGATTGGGTCGGGGCCACTCGCGCGGCGCGCGAATACGGTACCCGGGTGCGGGAGGAGCTGCCTGGTGTGCCCGTGCGCGATCTGGAGACGCTGGTCGAGCGGCTGCGTGCCGAGCGCCGTCTCGAGGCGGGGGAGGAAACCGACGATGAGGAGGGACGTGCCGGCCGGTACGAGATCGAGCGGGAGCTGGGCCGCGGCCCGGTCGCCATAGTGTACCTCGCGCGCGACCGGCGCTTCGACCGCCCGGTGGCGCTCAAGCTGCTCCGCCCGGAAGTGGCGACCGGAACGGACGCGCGGCGATTCCGCCGGGAGATCCGCATCCTCGCCCGGCTGTACCACCCCCATATCCTGCAGCTCTATGATTCCGGCGTCATGCCGCCTGGCTCCGAGCTGGCCGGTCTGTACTACGTGACGCCGTTCGTCCGTGGCGAATCGCTCCGCCAGCGGCTCAAACGCGACAGCCGCCTTCCTGTGGCGGAGGCGGTGGCCATCGCCTGCGATGTCGCGGATGCGCTGGGCTATGCCCATGGGCAGGGCGTGGTGCATCGGGATATCCGTCCGGAGAACATTCTCCTCGAATCCGGGCAGGCGATCGTGGCCGACTTCGGCATCGCCGGCGTGCTGGAGAGCGCCGGGGGCGAGCGGCTGTCGGCCAGCGGCGTCGTACTCGGCGTGCCGGCGTATTCCAGTCCGGAGCAGGCCAGGGGCTGGCGGGACCTCGATGGACGCAGCGACATCTACAGCCTCGGCTGCGTCCTGTACGAGGCATTGGCCGGCGATCCGCCGTTTACCGGCGCCACCCGCGCGGCGGTGCTCGCGCGACATCTCGCCGACGCCGTTCCACCGATCCGGACGCTCTGTCCCACCCTGCCGGCCGGCCTGGAGCGCGCGCTCCTCAGGTCGCTGGCTAAGCGACCGGAGGAGCGGTTTGCCAGGGCCGGTGACATGGCGCTGGCGCTGAGGCAGGGGTAAGGAGGGACCCCTCGAGTTGGGTGCGAACCGCGTAAGTTCATTGCTCCCAGCACGGTAATGCCACCTCTCAGGCGATCGCCCGCGGTAGCTTCGAGCGATGCCGCTCTCCCTTCCAGACGTCCGCCAGGCCGACCGCCCCCGCGAGCGCCTGTGGACCCTCGGGCCCGCCGCGTTGACGACTGCCGAACTTCTCGCCATCCTGTTAGGGACGGGTAGGGAAGGTTCGGATGTCCTGGAGGTCGCCGGGCGGCTGCTGGACGTGGGAAACGGGTCACTCCGGCAGCTGGCCCGGCGGCCGGCGGCCGAGTTGCTCCGGACCAACGGAATCGGGCCCACCAAGGCCGCCAGGCTCCTCGCCGCCTTCGAGATGGGCGCCCGGCTGGCCCGCGAAGAGCGTCCCCCGGTCCTCCGGATCCGGGAACCCGAAGACGTCGCTCGCCTATTTTCCGCTCGGCTGCGGGATCTGCAGGTGGAGGAGTTCCACCTGCTGGCCCTCGACAGTCAAAGCCAGGTGCTGCGGGAGGTTCTGGTCACCCGCGGCCTGCTCAACAGTTCCCTGGTGCATCCCCGAGAGGTATTTCGCGCCGCGATCGCGGAGGCCGCGGCTGGGATCATCGTCGTCCATAATCACCCGAGCGGCGACCCGACGCCCTCGGCCGAGGACCGGGCGGTCACTCAGCAACTCTCGGCCGCGGGCCGCCTGCTCGACCTGCCCCTGTATGATCACGTGATCATCGCTGGAGACCGCTTCGTGAGCTTTGCCACTGCCGGCCTGCTGTGACCGGAACCTTGCCTGACCTGGCGCCCGACCTCCGGGCGGTGCTGGAGCGTCACGCCGATCGGCTCGATCTCGAGCTGATCGAGCGGGCGCTCCGCTTCAGTGCGTCCGCCCACCGGGGCCAGAAGCGGATGTCGGGCGAGGACTTCGTCACCCACAGCATCTCGGTGGCGCTCATCCTGGCCGAGCAGCTGCTGGACAGCACCACCATCGCGGCCGCGCTGCTGCACGACGTGGTGGAGGACTCCGACGTCCGCACCGAGGACATCGCCAAGGAGTTCGGCGCCGAGATTGCCAGCATCGTGGACGGGCTCACCAAGATCTCCAGCCTCACCTTCCGCTCCTCCGCGGAAGAGCAGGTCGAGAACTACCGCAAGCTGCTGCTGTCGATCGCCAAGGACGCCCGGGTCATCATCATCAAGCTCGCGGACCGGCTGCACAACATGCGGACCCTGGAGCACCTCCCGCCCGAGCGGCGCCAGCGGATCGCGCTGGAGACCCGGGAGATCTACGCCCCGCTGGCCCATCGCTTCGGCATGGCCGGCGTCAAGGCCGAGCTGGAAGATCTGGCCTTCAAGTTCCTGGAGGCC
>JBBRGH010000259.1:0-4996 GCA_038240915.1 Gemmatimonadales bacterium
TCGCGCCCGAGGACGAGGCCGGCGCCCGCCGTCTGATGCGGCTGCTGCAGGCCCGCGGGGACCGGACCCAGGCGCTCCAGGTCTTCGAGCAGCTGGCCCGACGACTGGCGAACGACTATCAGGCGGCGCCCTCGGCGGAGACCAAGGCGCTGGCCCGGGAGCTCCGAGAGCCGGCGACGGATCGGCCTGCGCCACCGGTCGTCGCGACGCCGGGTACGGCGTCCTCGGCCGGACCCGACGTCTCGCCGAGCGCTCCCTCAGGGCTCCGGACACCGGACTCCGTCGTCGCGGCGCTCGAGACGGCTGCGAGGTCGGCTCCGTCGGTGGCGGTGGAGGATGTTCCTCAGGTGACGGCCACGGCGCCGCGCCCGCCGCGTCGCAGGGCGGTCATCCTCGCGGCCCTCGCTACGGCGGCCGCGGTGGCCACCCTCGCGCTCCATCCCTGGAATCCGGATTCGCCGTCGCTGCTCGCGGGCGGCCAGCTCGCGCCCCGGGACCGGATCATCGTCGCCGATTTCCAGAATCACACCCGAGACTCGCTGCTGGCCGGGGCCGTCGGGACGGCCCTCCGCCTCGAGCTGGCCCAGTCTCCCGCGATTCAGGTCATGAGCGCCTCGGCGGTCCAGGGGGTGCGGCGCCTGATGGGCGACACGGACCCGCGCACCCCCCTCAGCGAGGGGGTGGCGCACGACGTCGCCCTGCGGGAAGGGGTGAAAGTGGTAGTGGAGGGAGACGTGTCGAGCGTGGGATCGGGCTGGAGGCTCTCGGCCCAGCTGGTGGCCGCCGGCACCGGCGAGCCGCTGGCGTCGGTCCGCGAGACCGCGACCGATTCCACCCGCCTGCTCGATGCCGTGGATCGTCTGGCCCGCCGGCTCCGGCGGCGGATCGGCGAGACCTCGCGCGCGGTGGGGGAGACGCCGCCGCTCTCCCGGGTCAGCACCGGATCGCTCGACGCGCTGCAGCGTTTCTCCCAGGCCCAGTACGCCATCGATGTCCTGGGCGACCGGGCCCAGGGCCGCAGGCTGCTCGAGGAAGCGGTCGCGCTCGACACCGGCTTCGCCATGGCCTGGCGCGCGCTCTCAGTGCTCTACGGCAGTCTGGGACCGAACACGGCCATGGTGGACGCGGCCACCCGGGCCTACCGCCACCGCGAGCGCCTGCCGGGCCGCGAGCGGCAGCTCGTCACCGCAGCGTATCACGAGATCGTCACCCGCGACTACGCCGCAGCGCTGGCCGCCTACGACACCCAGCTGGTGGCGACGCCCGAAGATCCCGGCGTGCTCGCCGCCGCGGGCTACATCCACTTCCGGCTGCGCCAGTTCGGCGAAGCGGAAGAGCTCTACCGCCGGTCCATGGAGCTGGATTCGAGCAAGACGCCGATGTACTTCGGCCTGATCGAATCGCGAATCAACCGCGGCCGGCTCGCGCCCGCGCGGGAGGCCCTGGCCGCTTTCCGCCGCCATTTTCCCGGCAATCACTTCGACCTCTGGGAGGAGATCTACCTCGCCGCGGCGGTGGGAGACTACGCCGCGGCTGAGGGCCACGCCCGGCAGCTCCTGGCGGTGGCGCCGGACGACGCGGACCATCGCGGCGAGGCCAACCATGCCCTGGCCAGCCTCGCACTGCTGCGCGGGCGGGCCCAGGAATCGGAGCGGCTCCGGCGCCAGGCCATGGCCACCTACGAGCAGAACGGGGACCTGGAAGGCTATTTCGGCGAGGGGCTCGCCCTCGCCACCGCCGAGATCCGGCTCCGCCGCCGGCCCGAGCAGGCGCGACAGCTGCTGGCCGAGATGCTGTCGCGGCATCCGCTCGATTCGCTGGCGCCCGCCGATCGTCCCTACGTGGACCTCGGCATCGTCTACGCCGAGCTCGGTGATCTCCCGCGCGCAGCGGAGATGCAGGCGGCACTCGAGCGCTACGACCTTGTGCGTGGCCGCCTGTACGCGGCCGAGTGGCGGCGGGTGCGGGGCGCGATTCAGATGGCCCGGGGCAGATATCTCGAGGCCCAGGCCGAGCTGCGTCAGGCGGCGGCGGATGAGGAGTGCGCCCTCTGCGCCCTGCCGGCCCTGGCCCGGAGCTACGATCTCGGCGGCCGGCCCGACTCCGCCATCGCGGTCTACCAGCGCTACCTGACGACGCCGTGGATGAAGCGGCTGGAGAACGACGCCCTCAATCTGGGCACGATCGATATCCGGCTGGCGGAGTTGTACCAGGACCGGGGCGACTTGACCGAGGCGGCCGCCCTGCGGCGCCGGATCGGCGAGTTGTGGCGCACGGGAGACGTGGAGTTCCGCCAGGCGGCGGCCAGGGCGGGAGAGCGCACCTCGGCGGAATAGCACCCCGTCGCCCGCTCGCTACCGCCGGTGCCCCAGATATCGCCACAGGTAGTACAGCGGCACGCCCGCTCCGATGGCGCCGAACGCCGCGCCGGCAGTCTCGGGATGTTCCCACAGCGAGTTTCCCGTCAGCGCGATCATGGCCCCCACGAACAGCAGCGGCACCAGCGGGTAGCCCGGCGTGCGGTACGCCCGAACCAGGTCGGGCCGCTGGCGCCGAAGCACGATGACGCTCGCCACGCCCAGGGCCCAGAAGGGCAGGCTTGCCAGGACGAACGCCTCGATCAACTGCTCGAAGCTCTGCAGCATCAGGTAGACCACAGCCAGCCCGGCCAGGGCCACGATGGCCATGTGCGGTGTGCGGTAGCGTGGATGGACGGCCGCGACGGTCCGGAAGAAGAGTCCGTCGTCGGCCATGGCCCAGAAGACCCGCGGGATCGCCATGATCACCGCGTTGAGCGCGCCGAAGGTGGAAACGCACACCAGGGCCGCGATCAAGGCCGATCCCGGCGGCCCCACCAGCCGCACCATCAGGTCCGACGCCACCAGTGGCGACCGGGCGATCTCGCCGATGGACAGCACCCGCAGATAGGCCAGGTTGGCGAGCAGGTAGATGACCACGACCGCGAGCGTGCCGCCGACGATCGCCCGCGGCAGGGCCCGGGCCGGATCCTTCACCTCGCCCGACAGGCAGGTCACGTCCTGCCAGCCGTTGTAGGCCCAGAGCACGGCGACCACCCCGAGGCCGAAGCCGCTCGCCGTGGTCGTGGTGGCGGTGAAATCGGCCGACCACGCGCCCGCGGCCGGCGCCCCGAGCAGGAAGGCCGCGGCCGTCATCGCCAGGATGGCGACCACCTTGGCCACGGTGGAGGCGTTCTGGATGGCGGCCCCGAACCGCACCGAGCGATACTGCGCCGCCGCGAGGAGGAGGATGAGCACCGTCGCCGCGATCCGCACCTGGCCCGGGCCGAGCGGGATCAGTCGCCCCAGGTATTCGGCGAAGACCAGGGCGATCGCGCCGGCGCCGGCCGGCATGATCACCAGGTAGAGCCAGCCGAACAGGAACGCCGTGAGCGGTCCGAACGCCTCGCGCAGGTAGACATACATCCCGCCAGCGTCGGGAAAGAGCGCCGCCGCTTCGGCCAGGGTCAGCGCGCCGCACATGGCCACCAGCCCGCCCACCACCCACACCAGCAGCAGCGCGGCCGGCGAGCCGGTGGCTGCCGCGGCGACCGCGGGCACCCGGAAGATGCCGCTCCCGATCATGATCCCGACCGTGACCGCGGCGGTGGACCAGGCGCCCAGGCGCCGGGGCAGGCGGTATCGCCGGCGCGTGGCTAGCGCCAGCGGAACAGCCGGACGGCGAGGAGGAAGCTCACCACCAGCCACCCCGCGATGATCGCGAGCTGGGGCCCCACCTCGGCCACGCCTGCGCCGCGAAGCATCGTAGCCCGGAGCGCGTCGATCACGGCGGTGAGCGGCAGGGCGCGGATCAGCGGCTGGACCGCGTCCGGGAACCTGGCGGAGGAGAAGAACACCCCGGAGAAAATCCACATCGGCAGCATCACCACGTTCATCAGCCCCGACACGCCCTCGACCGTCCTCGGCCGGGCCGCGAGCAGCAGCCCCAGCGAGGCGAAGGCGAGGGCCGAGAGGAGGCAGATGCCCGCCAGCAGCAGGAGCGAGCCCCGGATCGGCACCCCGAACACCAGCACCGCGAACCCGAGCAGCAGGGCCACTTCGAGCACCAGGAAGGTGAGCCGCGAGAGCACGAAGGAGGCGAGAAACTGCGGCCGGGACATCGGCGTGGCCGTGAGCCGCTTGAGCAGATGCTTCCGTCGCGCGTCCACGATCGCGAAGCCGAGCCCCCAGATGCCGCTGCCCATGAGGTTCATGCCGAGGAGACCGGGGACCACGAAATCCACGTAGCGCGCGCCGCGCTCCCGCACGGTCCGCTCGGTCGCCGGGACCGGATCGGTCCGGCCGGCGGCCTGCTGGACCGCCTGGTCCACCCGGAGCCGGGCCTCCCGTGCCTCAGGCCGCTCAGGATCGTAGCGGTACGCCACGCCGTCGGCCGATCGCTGCACCACCAGCGCCACGTCGCCCGTGCGGAGGGCCAGGGCGGCCGCGGAGTCGTCCAGAGTCCGGAGCCGGATTCCCTCCGCCGCCGCCAGGCCCCGGGCCAACGCGTCGTCCGCCTGCCCACGCGCCACCAGCGCGACAGGTACTCGCTCGGGCGCCCGGCTCCGGAATGCGATCCCCAGGCCCGCGGTCAGCAGGACCGGGAAGATTAACACCCAGAAGATCGCCTCGGGCTCCCGGTAGAACTCGCGGTAGCGCACCAGGGTGAGCTGGACCATCGGGTGATCGCGCCAGCCGTGTCTATTCGTCACGGAGCTGTCGTCCCGTCAGGGTGACGAAGACGTCCTCGAGGGTGGCCGAGTGGGTCCGAAGCTCCGAGAGCTGCACGCCCTGCCGGCGGAGCTCGCCCAGGAGCGCGGGCATCGCCTGGTGCAGCTCGGATACCTGGAGCCGCCAGAGCCCGTCCTGCCGGCCCGGCTCGGCGCCCACCACCCCGGCGATGGCGCCGGCGTCGATCGGCGCCTGGGCGGCCAGAGCGAACTCGAGCACGTGCTCGGCCCCGAGCGAGGCAATCAGCT
>JBBRGH010000260.1:0-4980 GCA_038240915.1 Gemmatimonadales bacterium
AATCGGAAGCGGGAGACCGGCACCCAGGGCCTCCGCCGAGAGGTCGTGGTCGGCCGCCGGATCTTCGACGTGCTCACCCGGCAGGATCCCGAGCGGCTGCGCTCCGAGCTGGACCGCGTCTTCCAGACCGGGGAGATCCAGCAGAGCACGCTGGAAGTCACGCTGGACCGGGAGAGCCGGTTCTACCGGCTGAGCAAGATTCCGATGCGGCTGGACAGCGACGAGATCACCCACGTGATCACCATCGGCGAGGACGTCACCGACTGGCATGGGATCCAAGCCCGCATCATGCAGAGCGAGAAGCTCGCCGCCATCGGCCAGCTCGCCGCCGGAGTCATGCACGAGATCAACAACCCCTTGGCCACGATCAGCGCCTGCGTCGCCGCCATCCAGGGACGGATCGAGCCCGTCACCTCGCCGGTCGCCACCGTCATCGCCGAATACCTCCAGATCATCGACAAGGAGGTCGACCGCTGCAGCGGGATCGTGGACGGCCTGCTCGACTTCAGCCGGCCCAAGAGCAAGGCCAAGGCCGCCGTCTCGCTCAACGCGCTGGCGGCGGACGCGCTCTCCCTGCTCAAGCACCACCAGCGGTTCAGGCGTTTCCAGGTGGTGGAGCAGCTCGATCCGGGGCTGCCGTCGGTCCTGGGAAACGCCGAGCAGCTTACCCAGGTGCTCATGGCCCTGATGCTCAACGCCATAGACGCGATGGAGCAGGGCGGCCAGCTTACGCTCCGGACCGCTCGGGGTCGGCTCCGGCCGGAGGAGGTGGTGCTGGAGGTGCAGGACACCGGCGTCGGGATCCCCCGCGAGGAGCAGACCAAGATCTTCGAGCCGTTCTACACCACCAAGCCGCCGGGGCGGGGCACCGGACTCGGGCTGTCGATCTGCTACGGGATCGTCGCCGACCACGGCGGCCGGATCGAAGTGGACAGCGCGCTCGGACGGGGCGCCACCTTTCGCGTCTACCTGCCGGCCCGGGCATGAAGATCCTGGTCATCGAGGACGACCGCACGGTGGGCCACTACGTCAAGCGCGGACTGGAGGAGCACCACTTTCAGGCCGACCTGGTGGATGACGGGATGGAGGGCCTCCGGCTGGCCTCCGGCGGCCGCTACGACCTGCTGGTGCTGGATCTGCGGCTGCCGGGGATGAGCGGCCTCGAAGTGCTCCGCACCCTGCGCGACCGCGGCACCACCATTCCGATCCTGGTGCTCACCGCCCAGGACGCCGTGGACTTCAAGGTCCAGGCGCTCCGCGCCGGCGCGGACGACTACGTCACCAAGCCGTTCGCCTTCGAGGAGCTGCTGGCCCGGGTCGAGGCGCTGGGCCGGCGGCCGAAGGAGATCCGCGATCCGCTGCTCCTGGTGGGCGATCTCGAGCTCGACACCGCCACCCGCGAGGTGCGCCGGGCGGGCGAGCGGATGGATCTCACGCCCAAGGAATACACGGTCCTCGAGTACCTGATGCGCCATGCGGGCCGGGTCATGTCGCGCACGCTGATCACCGAGTACGCGTGGGACTATCACTTCGATCCCGGCACCAACATCGTGGACGTGGTCATCAACCGGCTCCGGAAGAAGGTGGACTCCGGCCACGCCGAGAAGCTGGTGCACACGGTGCGCGGCGTCGGGTACGTCGTGAAGGCCTGACGTGACCACCATCCGCCGGCGGCTCACGCTGTGGTATACCGTGGCCCTAGGCGTGACCATCCTCGCGTTCGGCACGCTGCTGTACCTCGAGCGGCGGCAGTCGAGCCTCCGGGAGCTGGACCAGCGGCTCGGGCTCGAGGCCGACCTGGCCAACCGCTGGCTGAGCGAGAGCTACAACGTTCTCGGCCGGATCGTGACCACCGCGGGGGAGCGGCCGGCGCTCGACCCGGGGATCAGCGCCTATCTCGAGGCGGTGCGCGACTACCTGGTCGTCACCGACACCAGCGGCAACGTGCTGGCGTTGTCGGAAGCCGGTCGCACCCTCACCGCCGACGCCCTCCAGCGGCTCACCGCGCCGCTGGACACCCTTCGGCTTCCCAAGCGGGCCGGCACCATGCGGCTCGATGGCCTGCCCAGCAGCGTCCGCTATCTCTCGGTCCGGGTGGAGGGCGCGGGACCGGAAGTGGGCGGTCTGCTGGTGGCCACCTCCGTCGACCAGGTGACCTTCGGGCCCGCCGACCTGCTCCGCTCGATGCTGCTGATCGCGCCGGTGATCCTGGCGGCCTCGGCGCTGCTGGGCTACTGGCTGGCGGGCACGTCGCTCACGCCGGTGCAGGGGATCATGGACGAGGTGGAGGACATCTCGGACGGCACCAGCCTCCACCGCCGGCTGGCCGTGCCACTCTCAGGCGATGAGATCACCCGGCTGGCCCTTACCGTGAACGGGATGCTGGCGCGGCTGGAGCAAAGCTTCGCCAGTCTGCACCGGTTCACGGCCGACGCGAGCCACGAGCTCAAGACTCCGCTCATGGTGCTCCGGGCGGGCGTGGAGCGGGCGCTCGTGCATCCCGGCATCCCGTCCGAGATCCTCCAGTCGCTCGACGACACCCTGGCTCAGATCAACGAAATGACGGAGCTGGTCGAGAGCCTGCTCACGCTGGCGCGAGCCGACGAAGGGCGGGCGCCGCTCGCGGTGGAGGAGTCGGATCTGCGCGAGCTGCTGGTGGACGTCGCCGAGACGGCGGGGATGCTGGGCGAGGGCGTCGGCATCTCGGTGACGAGCACGATGCCGGACCAGCCGGTCCCGGTGCCGGTGGACCGGCACCGGATCCGGGAGATGCTGCTCAACCTGGTGACCAACGCCATCAAGTACACGCCCCAGGGCGGCACGGTGGACCTCAGCCTCGCCGAGCGGGACGACGCGGTCACGCTCACCGTCCGGGACACCGGGATCGGGATCGCGCCCGGCGATCTGCCCCACATTTTCGAGCGCTTCTGGCGCGCCGACCCCGCCCGGTCCCGCACCGGCGAACGGCCCGGCACGGGTCTGGGCCTCGCGATCACGAAGTGGATCGCGGAGGCGCACGGCGGCTCGATCACGGTGCGGAGCCGGCCCGGCCGGGGAACGGTGTTCGCGGTCCGGCTGCCGCGGGCCGGGCCGCCCCCCGTGGCGCTCGTCGGCGCCGCGCTGGGCGGCGTGGGCACCGCCGGGGGCACCGGCCCGGTCGGGGTCACCCCTCCGGGCGGCCCGAGGTCCTCGGGGGGGTCGAGCATCCCGGGACTACGTGACTCGGGCCCCTTCGGCGATGGCGGTGCGGCGGGCGAATCAGTGTCCACCCGGGAGTGATATCGCGAGGATGATCCTGCCGCCCCGCCGCCTGCGGGCCCTGTCCAGCCGCTCGGCCGCCAAGGCCTAATTCCGTTGTCATCGAATTGTCATCTTCGATCTACTGGCCAGCCATCAGGGTGGTGGTAGTTTCTCGGGCACGAAGGATCCTCCCTTCATGGAGGTAGTTGCGTGTTCGAGAACCTGATCGAGTCGAAGCAGAAGGGAAACCGAACGATCGGACAGTCGATTCTGTCCCTCCTCGTCCATGGCGGCCTGATCTTCGGGGCCGTCAAGGCGACCCAGGGCGTCGCGGAGAACATCAACAACCGGCCCGTCGACACCACGATGGTGTTCCTCAAGCCCCCGCCGCCGCCCCCGCCGCCGCCCGACCAGCCGCCGCCCGATGTCGTGGTGGCCGCGAATCCGCCGCCGAAGGGGTTCCAGACGGTCGTGGCACCGACCGACATCCCCAAGGACATTCCGCCCATCGACCTGGACGAGAAGCCCTTCGATCCGAAGGACTTCACCGGCAAGGGCGTGGAGGGCGGCATCGCCACGGGGATCGTGGGAGGCACCGGGCCGGTGCCGGTGTCCGGCGAGGTCTTCCTGGAGGCGCAGCTGGACGATCCGGTCCAGCCGATCTCGATCCCGACGCCGCGCTATCCGCCGGTGCTCCAGAGCGCGGGGATCGCGGGCTCCGTCGACCTGCAGTACGTCGTCGATACGACCGGGCACGCCGAGCCAGCATCGTTCAAGGTGCTCAAGACGACGCATCCGGCCTTCGTCGAGCCCGCCAAGGAAGCGATTTCGAAAGGCGTATTCAAGCCGGCCAAGTTCAAGGGCCAGCCCGTTCGGCAGCTGGTCCAGCAGCGCATCTCGTTCAAGGTCGGCCAGTAAGACTTTTTCCTGCCCAGGAGGCACGGCACCATGAGTCTCGATCTGCTTCACCTGTGGGCCCAGATGGGCTGGTTCGCCAAGGGCGTCGTCTTCATCTTGGCGATCATGTCCATCTACTCGCTCACGATCGTGTTCACCAAGCTCGTCCAGCTGAAGCGCAGCGAGTCGGAGACGCGGAAGTTCGCGCCCCAGTTCTCCCGCGCCATCCAGGAGGAGAACCTCGACCAGGCGATCTCGCTGGCCGAGAAGAACAAGCGGAGCCACGTCTCCCGCGTGCTCGGCGAGGCGCTGGCCGAAGTGAAGCCGCTGCTCCGCGACCGCGCCACCATCACCGCCGCCGACATCAACTCGGCCGAGCGAGCGGTCGAGCGCCAGATGCTGATCGTCCTCTCCGAGTTCAAGCGCGGCCTGGGCGTGCTGGGCACCGTCGGCTCGACGGCGCCGTTCGTCGGCCTCCTCGGCACCACGATGGGTATCGTGAATGCCTTCGTGGGCATGGCGGCGCAAGGCGCGTCCGGCGGCTTGGCGGGCATCTCGGCCGGTATCGCCGAGGCGCTCATCACGACGGCCTTCGGTCTGATGGTCGCGATCCCGGCGGTGTGGGCCTACAACTACTTCACCACCAAGATCGAGAACCTCAGCGTCGAGATGACCTACACCTCGAAGGAATTGATCGACTATCTGATCAAGAGCGTGGGGAGCGAGTTCGGGCGTTCGATCTTCACCAAGGAATTCCAGGCCCAGAAGGCGGTGACCGGCAGTGGCCATATCCACGGGTAGCGCCGGAGTCGGCGCCGTCAAGGCGGACATCAACGTGACGCC
>JBBRGH010000261.1:0-4977 GCA_038240915.1 Gemmatimonadales bacterium
AGCCCGGACAGATGGATGAGGCCAAGGCCGGCGGGCAGTGCCTCATCATCTATATGAAAGCCAGCGCCAGCACCGCCGCGCGCCGGAGCGAGGGTGGTGACGTCCGCCCGGTCCTGACCGGCGCCGAACCGATCGAGCTCACCCGGAACCTCCTCCTCGCCCGGGAACCGTTCTACCAGCTCGCTGATTATGAGGTCTCAGCGGATGCGAAAGGCGCGGCGGTGGTGGCCCGGGAAATCATGCGGCTCGCCCGGGTGCACGGCGGGTGGTAGGGCCGCAGGCGGGCGCGTGACTCGACTCTGGTTTCTGCAAGTGAAGGCAGGGCAATGATTTCCAAGGTGCCGCCTTGCGATCCGGAGGCGGCGCGGGTTTTCTTGCAGCCACCGAATTGACCAGGCGATGACTCCAGCAGGCATAGTGTAATCATGGCGACCAGATCCAAGCGATCGGCGAAATCCCCCTCCAAGACCGGTAAGCCGGCCGAAGCCCCCGCGGTGCCCAAGGGCGCGGCCAAGGCGCCGCGGACGCGCGCCAAGGCCGGCGCCGGCAAGGCGGAGAAGGCTGCCGTCCGGGGCCGCGGGAGCGCGCTCGTGATCGTCGAGTCGCCCACCAAGGCCAAGACGATCGGGAAGTACCTCGGCGCCGGCTACGATGTGAGGGCCACGATCGGCCACCTGCGCGATCTCCCCACCCGGGAGCTCGGCGTCGACGTCGAGCACGACTTCGAGCCCAAGTACGTCACGATCAAGGGCAAGACCAAGACGCTGTCGGAGCTCAAGAAGGCGGCCAAGACGGCGTCCACCATCTACCTGGCGACCGACCCGGACCGCGAGGGCGAGGCCATCGCCTGGCACGTGGCCGACCAGCTCGACTCGAAGGCGCCGACCCACCGGGTGCTGTTCCACGAGATCACCAAGGACGCGATCCACGAGGCGATGGAGAAGCCCGGCGTGATCGACGACCGGAAGGTCAACGCCCAGCAGGCCCGCCGGATCCTCGACCGGCTGGTGGGCTACAAGGCCAGCCCGATTCTCTGGCGCAGCATCAAGACCGGCCTCTCCGCCGGACGGGTGCAGACCGTGGCCCTCCGACTCATCGTCGAGCGGGAGCGGGAGATCCGGGCCTTCACGCCCCAGGAGTACTGGAGCATCGAGGCGCTGCTCGCCAAGGACGGGCAGACCTTCGAGGCCGCCCTGGCCAAGGTGGACGGGCACAAGCCCCAGCTCCACTCGGCCGAGGAGGCGCAGGCCGTGGTGGACGCGGTGCGGCAGACGCCGTTCGTGGTCTCCAAGGTCGAGAAGCGGAACCGGCGGAAAAATCCCGGCGCTCCCTTTACCACCAGCACCCTGCAGCAGGAGGCCGCCAAGAAGCTGGGCTTCAGCTCCCGCCGCACCATGCGGGCGGCGCAGGATCTGTATGAGGGCCGGGACGTGGGCGAGGACGGTCCGGCCGGCCTCATCACCTACATGCGGACCGACTCGGTCCGGGTGAGCGACGCGGCCATCGCCTCGGTGCGGGACTTCATCGGCTCGAGCTACGCCAAGCCCTATCTCCCGGCCGCACCGAACACGTACAGCACCAAGAAGAACGTCCGGGTCCAGGACGCCCACGAGGCCGTCCGCCCCACCGACGTCCGGCGCCGGCCCGAGCAGGTCCAGTCGTACCTCGAGCCGGATCAGTTCCGGCTCTACCAGCTCATCTGGCAGCGCTTCGTCGCCTCCCAGATGACCCCGGCGGTCTACGACATGACCATCGTGGACTTCGACCTGGGCAAGTACGTCTTCCGGGCCACCGGCTCGGTGCTCGTGTTCGACGGCTATCACGTCCTCTATATGGAAGGCCGGGAGAAGGAGGAGGGCAAGACAATGGACGACCTCCCGCCGATCCCGCCGCTCGCCCAGGGCGACCAGGTCGAGGTCCGGGAGATCACCCCGTCGCAGCATTTCACCGAGCCGCCGCCCCGGTTCTCCGAGGCCAGCCTGGTGAAGGAGCTGGAGCGGCTGGGCATCGGGCGGCCGTCCACCTACAGCGCGATCATCTCGACCCTGAGCGCCCGCGAGTACGTCAAGGTGGACCAGCGGCGCTTCTTCCCCACCGAGCTGGGCGAGCTGGTCGAGAAGATCATGATCGGAAAGTTTCCCGAGATCTTCAACGTCGAGTTCACCTCCGGGATGGAGTCGGAGCTCGACCGGATCGAGGACGGCGAGCTGCCCTGGCAGGGCGTGCTCAAGGACTTCTACACCCCGTTCAGCAAGGCGCTGGCGGCGGTGGACCTGAACGCCCTCGTGGCCGACGCCCACGGGCTCAAGCCCGAGGATCTGGCCAAGGAGCGCTGCCCCAAGTGCGGCAGCGCCATCGAGCTCAAGACCGGGCGGTTCGGGCCCTATCTGGCCTGCGTCAAGTACAAGGACACCTGCGACTACGTGAAGTCGCTTCGGAAGGGCCGCGCGCCCGACCGGCCGACCGAGGAGAAGTGCCAGCTCTGCGGCTCGCCCATGGTCATCAAGACCGGCCGGTTCGGCGAGTTCCTGGCCTGCACCACCTATCCGGCGTGCAAGGGCACCCGGGCCATCTCGCTCGGCATCAAGTGCCCCAAGTGCGCCGACGGCGAGCTGGCCGAGCGCCGGACCAAGCGAGGCAAGTCGTTCTGGGGCTGCGTCCGCTACCCCGCCTGCGACTTCTCCACCTGGAACAAGCCGGTGGCCGACACCTGCGCCGAGTGCGGCTGGGTCGGGATGGAGAAGAAGGTGAGCAAGGCCGAGGGCGAGACCCGCACCTGCCTAAAGTGCGGCAACAAGGTGGTGCTCGCCGAGCCCGAGGAGGTGGCGCTGGCGTGACCGACGCCACCGTCGTCGGCGGCGGTCTCGCCGGCTCGGAGGCGGCCTGGGCGCTGGCGGAGCGCGGCGTCCGCGTGACGCTGGTCGAGATGCGGCCGGTGGTGCCAACGCCGGCCCACCACACCGGCCGGCTGGCCGAGCTGGTCTGCAGCAACTCCTTCAAGTCCGTCGAAACCTCCAACGCCCACGGCCTGCTCAAGGCCGAGCTGCGCGCCCTCGGCAGCCTGCTGCTGCCCTGCGCCGACCTGGCGCGGGTGCCCGGCGGCTCCGCGCTCGCCGTGGACCGGGAGATCTTCTCCCAGGCCGTCCACGAGCGGGTGACCGCGCACCCGAACATCACGGTGGTGCACGAGGAGTCGGCCGCGCTGCCCTCGCCGGGGGTGGTGGCTACGGGTCCGCTCACCTCCGCCCGGCTCACCGACGCCATCGTGGCCCGGCTGGGCTCGGCGGCGCTCGCGTTCTACGACGCGATCGCCCCGGTGGTGGCCTCGGACTCGCTGGATCACGAACGGCTCTACGCCCTCTCGCGCTACGGTAAGGGTGAGGGCGACGACTACCTCAACGCGCCGATGGACGCGCCGGCCTACGAGCGGTTCCTCGACGCGCTGATCGAGGCCGACCAGCACCAGGGCCACGACTTCGACCAGGTGCCCTATTTCGAGGGCTGTCTCCCGGTCGAGGAGATGGCCCGCCGCGGCCGCGAGACGCTGCGCTTTGGCCCGATGAAGCCGGTGGGCCTGCCCGATCCCCGTACCGGCCGTGAGCCGCATGCGGTGGTGCAGCTGCGCCGCGAGGACCGCGCGGGGCAGATGTGGAATCTGGTCGGCTTCCAGACCCGGCTCCGGATTCCGGAGCAGCAGCGGGTCTTCAAGCTGATCCCGGGGCTGGAGCAGGCCGAGTATCTCCGCTTCGGCAGCATCCACCGGAACTCCTATCTGAACAGCCCCGCCAGCCTGGGCCCCGCGCTCACCGCGCCGGGTGACGACCGGCTCTTCTTCGCCGGGCAGCTGACCGGCGTCGAGGGCTATACCGAGTCGCTCGGCACCGGCCTGCTGGCCGGAATCAACCTGGCCCGGCGGCTCGACCGCCGTCCCGTCGCCCTCCCGCCGCCCACCACCATGCTCGGCGGGCTCTACCGCTACCTCCGCGACGCGGACCCGAAGCACTTCCAGCCGATGAACGCCAACTTCGGCCTGCTCGAGCCGTTGCCGGGAAAGCTGAAGAAGGATCGGAGGAGGGAGCTGCTGGTCGAGCGGGCGCAGGCGGAGTTCGGGCGGTTCGTGGAGGAGCTCCGGTGAGTCTTGGCGCGGCGGTGCCTATTCAACACGAAGGCACGAAGGGCGCGAAGGAACCCGAAGCCTCCCATCCCATTTCTGTTTGTGGGCGGGGGCCTGTGGCTTCGCGCACCTTCGTGCACTGTGTCCCTTCGTGTTGAAGGGCAAGCGATCCATGCCAGTTCACCAGGAGATCTCCGAGTTCCTCACCCACCTCGACAAGGAGCGCGGCCAGTCCCCCCACACCATCAAGGCGTACGGCCGCGACCTCGAATCCTTCGTCGGGTTCTGCGACCGCCACTACGGCGGTGTCTGGGGCTGGACCACGGTGGACCGGCTCGGCATGCGCGGCTTCCTCGGCGACCTGCAGCGGCGCGGGCTCTCCAAGCGCTCGGCCGCCCGGGCGCTCTCGGCGGTGCGGAGCCTGTATCGGTACCTGCAGGAGAACCACGGCGTCCTCAACAACATCGCCCGCGCGGCCAAGGTGCCCAAGGTGGACAAACGGCTGCCGACCTATATGGGCCGGGAACAGACCCAAATGCTCTTCGCCTGGGCCGAGGCGCGGGCCGAAGGTGGCGAGTTCGCCGCGACCCGCGACCTCGCCATCCTCGAACTGTTCTACTCCACCGGCATCCGACTCTCGGAGCTGAGCGGGATGAACCTCGAGGATCTCGACCTGCTGTCCGACCAGGCCAAGGTCCGGGGCAAGGGGCGGAAGGAGCGGATCGTCCCCGTGGGCTCGCGGGCGGTGCTCGCCCTCCGGCGCTATCTTAACCTCCGGGAGGCGCTGGTAGGCCGCACCGGCGGCGACCGGCGGGCGGTGTTCGTGAGCCGGCGGGGTACCCGGATGCCCGCACGCGGCGTCC
>JBBRGH010000262.1:0-4965 GCA_038240915.1 Gemmatimonadales bacterium
GCCCTCGGTAGTGACCTCCTCGCGCCGGTCGGGCACCAGGGTGGCCAGATAGGGCCGGAGGCGGCACGCCAGCGCCAGCACGTCAGGGCTGGTGGCCAGCTCCAGGTTCAGCACCCGGACCGCGGGGGCCAGCGCCTCCACGTCGGCGTCCTGGATATGACGCCGGTCCTCCCGGAGGTGCACGGTGATGCCGTCCGCCCCGCCGGCCTCGGCCAGCTGGGCCGCGGCCAGGGGATCGGGCTCGTCGGTCCGGCGCGCCTGCCGCACCGTCGCGACGTGATCGATGTTGATGTAGAGGCGTTGCGGCGTCATTGCTCCCCACTCCACGGCTGGTTAACTTCGCTCGCCTACACTCGGCCAGCGAGACATTCGTGATCCAGCGACAGTGGTTTGCGGCGGCCCTGCTCGTCACCGCGTGCGGCGGCGCCGGTGGCGCGGCCGGCGTGCACCCCGCCAACAGCGCATCCAGCGCGGTGCAGAATTTCATGAAGGCGGTCGCTGACAGCAACCTCACCGCCATGGCTGGACTCTGGGGGACGGCCAAGGGACCGGCGGGACGCACCCACCAGCCCGCCGACTACGAGCGGCGGATCGTGGTGATGCGGAGCTTCCTGGCCAACGACGATTTCCGGATCCAGAGCGACGCGGAGGACAACTCGCCGGCGCGCCACGCGGTCCAGGTCCAGATCCGGCGGGGGGCCTGTACCTGGTCGGTCCCGTTCGGGGTCATCCAGCTCGTCGACGGCAACTGGATCGTCAACCAGATCGATCTGACCGCGGCCGGCAATCCGGCCCGGGGCTGCGATCCGTCCAACCAGGATACCTCCCGTACGACGCCCTGATTCCCGGGGAACTTCGCCCCGACCATTCCGGTTATAATTACTCGGTCAGCTCGAGCAGGATGCCGGCGGTCGCCTTCGGATGGACGAAGGCGATCCGACGCCCTCCGGCGCCGGTCCGGGGCACCTCGTCGATCAGGCGATACCCCGCCGTCCGACAGGCCCTGAGCGCGGCGTCGAGGTCCGGGACGCGGTAGCAGACGTGATGGATGCCGGGTCCCCGGCGGTCGAGGAACTTGGCAATCGGTCCCTCGGCGGTGAGCGGGGCAAGCAGCTCCACGTCAGAGTCGCCGAACGGCAGCGACACGATCATGGCGCCGTCCGACTGCTCGGGCGGATGGGGCGCGAGGCCCAGGACGTCCCGATAGAAGGCGAGTGCCGCGTCGAGGTCAGGCACGGCGATGCCCACATGCGCGATGCGGGGGCGGTCCGGCAAGCGAGCCTCCAGCGAAAACCGGTCGAATCGGAATCAACTACAGGAGAATAACATCATGGCCACGACGAATCCCCAGGCCGTACACGTCACCGACTCCTCGTTCGCCGCCGAGATCGAACAGGCCAATGGCCTGGTGCTCGTCGATTTCTGGGCGACTTGGTGCGGGCCGTGTCAGGTCGTGGCGCCGATTCTGGACCAGCTGGCGGGCGAGTACGTCGGAAAGGCCAAGGTGGCCAAGGTGGACGTGGATGCCAATCAGCGCACCGCGATGCGGTTCAACGTGCGCTCGATCCCCAGCATCCTCTTCTTCAAGAACGGGCAGCACGTGGACACTGTGATCGGGGCGGTGCCGAAGGCGACGCTGGAGGGGAAGATCAAGCAGCATCTCGCCTAGCGGCGGGTCACGGCGATTCGACCGAATCGGCGGTCGGGGCGGGCAGGAGATCGGCGCGCGAGGGGCGCCGGGTCTCCTGCCCGTTCGAGCGTTCGCCCGCCACGGGCCGCCCGATGGCTCTGCCGAGGGCGCGTCTTCTCCGGCCTCCCGGCTGTCCGTACCTTTCCCCCATGTCCGGCATCCTCTACGTCGTTGCCACACCCCTCGGTAACCTGGGGGACCTGTCCGCTCGGGCCACGGAGGTGCTCCGGTCGGTGGCCGTGGTGGCCGCCGAGGACACCCGGCGCACCCGCGGCCTGTTGAGCCATCTGGGGGCCGCTCCGCAACTGCTCAGCTACCATGCGCATTCGGAAGATCGGCGGCTCGAGGCGCTGCTCGGAATTCTCCACGACGGGCGGGACGTCGCCCTGGTCTCGGACGCCGGCACGCCGGTGGTGAGCGATCCGGGAACCGACCTCGTCGCCGCCGCGCGGGCGGCCGGCATCGTGGTGGTCCCCATTCCCGGGCCATCGGCCGTCGCCACGGCCCTCTCGGCGGCTGGACTCAAGGGTGATCGCTACCTGTTCCTCGGCTTCGTTCCTCGGAAGGGCGGCGAGCGGACCCGCCTCCTCACTCGTGCGGCTACCGAGGAATGGAGCGTCGTGTTGTTCGAAGCCCCCACCCGCCTGACCGACCTGCTGGCCGACCTCGCGCAGGCCGCCGGCGGATCCCGCCAGGCCGTCGTGGCCCGCGAGCTGACCAAGCTGCACGAGGAGTTGCGGGCGGGCACCTTGGACGAGCTCGCGGGCTATTATAAGGAACACCCCCCGCGTGGCGAGCTGACGGTGGTGCTCGAGGGCACCGGCGCGCCCGCGGCGCCGCCCGACCGGACCGCCGAGGCTGTCGAGGCAGCCACCCGGCTGCTGGCCGAAGGAATGACCCGGCGCGAGGTCGTCCGCCGGGTCACTGAAACGCTTGGCGTTCCCCGGAATGATGCCTACCGCCTGGTGATGGAGCTGCCGTGAGCAGGCCGACCCGATGATCCGCCGCGTCCCCCTCCTGGCGCTGGCCACCCTGCTGCTGACCGGGGCCGTCACGGCGCCGGTGATGACCATCGGCCGCCTCCATTACGAGGGCGGGGGGGACTGGTACGCCAACCCGTCGAGCCTGCCCAACCTGCTGACCGCCATCCGGACCCGGACGGGTCTCCGGGTGGGCTCGGAGGAAAAGGTCGTCACCCTCTCCGATGACGAGCTGTGGAACGTGCCCTACATCTATATGACGGGCCACGGCAACGTGCACTGGAGTGACCGCGACCTGGCGACGCTTCGGCGCTACCTCCTGCAGGGCGGCTTTCTCCACGCCGACGACAACTACGGCATGGACGGATCCATCCGCCGGGAGCTGGGCCGGCTCTTTCCCGAGCTTCCGCTGGTCGAGGTCCCGCTGGACCATCCCATTTATCATCTCGTATTCGATTTCCCGAAAGGCGTGCCCAAGATCCACCAGCACGACGGCAAGCCGGCCCAGGGCTTCGGCATCTTTCTCGACGGGCGACTGGCGGTGTACTACACCTATCAGAGCGATCTCGGCGACGGCTGGGAGGACTTCGAGGTCCATCGCGATCCGCCCGAGAAGCACGAGGCGGCGCTGCGGATGGGCGTCAACCTGTTCGCCTATGCGGTCGGGTACGGCGGGTGACGGCGAGCGCCACCACCCTCGCGCTCCACCGGCTGGCGCGGCCCCTCCGGGTCCGGGCGCTGCTGGGCTGGCTGGCGCTGGCCCTCGGCGCCGGGGCACTGGTGCTCGGAGCCGCGGCCTGGATCGTCGCCCTCGGCTGGCTCGAGGCGCCGTACTGGGTGCTGCTGGCGTGGGTCGGCGTGGCGGCAGTGGCCGCGGTAGGACTGTGGCTGGCTTGGGGGGCGCGCACCAGGCTCTCGGCCGGGGGCGTGGCGGGGCAGCTCGAAGACATCGGCGCCTGGCGTCGGGGCGCGCTCACGGCTCTGCTCGACCAGTCTGCCACGGGCACCAGTCCCGCGCTGCTCGCGCTGGCCGACCGGTCGCAGGCCGACGATGTCGCGCGGCGGGGAATGGCCGCGGCCGAGCCACTGGCCCGTCCAATCCGGATCCTGGGAGTCGTGGGACTCGGCGCCCTTGCGGTGGGAGCGGCCGTGTTCGGGTCGGCCGGACCGGTCCATGGTCCCGCGTCGGCTCTGTGGCATCCCGCGCGAGCCTGGGAGGCGACGGTGGCCCCGGTCCGTCTTCGGGCCGCCCGCGACGCGATCGATCGGGGCGACTCGACCGACCTCGACCTCGAGGCATTCGGCCGGCGCCACGCGACGTTGTGGCTGCGTGCGCCCGGCGAAGGCTGGCGCCCCTCCGCGGTAGTCCTCGATTCGACCGGCCGCGGGAGGGTGACCACCGGCGCGCTGCAAAGCGATCTCTTCGCCCGCCTCACCAGCGGGAGCCGCTCGTCGGATACCGTCCTCATCCATGTCCGCCTGCCGGTATTCCTCGGCACCCTGAGCGTCACGGCGCATTATCCCGGCTACCTGGGCATGGAGGCCGAGCCGGTGCCGACCGGGGGCGACACTTTGCTGCTGCCCGCCGGCACCCGGCTGGAGACTCGGGGCGAGGCTACCGCGCCGCTGGCCACCGCCGCCTGGGCGGCGGGCGAGCGGCGCGCCGCGCTCAGGGTGAGCGGCGGTACGTTTGGCGGGAGTTTCGTGCCGCAGGCCTCGGGCGAATATCGCCTTGCCCTCGCCACCGTGGGCGGGGCGCCACTCACCTCGGATACCGTCCGCCTCCCCATCCGTCTCGTGGCCGACAGTGCGCCGCAGGTAGACGTGCCGGTGCCGGGCGCGGACACGCTGGCGCCGATCAGCCTCCAGGTCCCGCTGGTGGTGGACGCGCGCGACGATCACGGAATCTCGAGCGTGACGGTCGAAAGCCGGCGAGTCAGCCGGCTTGGCCTGAGCGACTCGGCCCGGCGGGAGACGCTTCCGCTGCCCGCCGACCCCCCCGACCGCGCCATCCTGACCTACACGCTCGATCTGACAGGGCGCGGCTTGCTGCCGGGCGACACGCTGCGCTATCGCGCGGTCGCCGTGGACAACACGCCGCAGCGTCAGACCGGGCGCTCGCGGGAGTACGTCCTCCGGCTGCCCACCATGGGCGAAGTCCGCGCCGCCCAGCGCCAGGCGAGTGACGCGGTGGCCAGCCGGCTCGACTCCGTCTCGGCTGCGAGCCGGCAGCTCGAGCGGCAGACCGACGACCTGGCCCAGGAACGGCCCCGGCCGGTGCAGGGCCAGGGCGAG
>JBBRGH010000263.1:0-4946 GCA_038240915.1 Gemmatimonadales bacterium
CCTTCCCCGGCGGCAACGTCCTGCTGGTGAAGGTCGGCTCGGCCAGCAACAGCTGCCAGCAATCCAACCGGGCCGAGAAATCGCCGGGCCGCGATCCCTGTGTGGAACTCGAGCGGCGGGCCGGCATCTGGCGCTTCGCCGCCGACCGGCCCACCCAGGCCTTCGGCCCGAGCGGCCGCTGGGCCACCGGACTCCGCAACGCCGAGGCGCTCGGCATCCAGCCGGGGACGGGGGCGCTGTGGGCCGCGGTCCACGGGCGCGATCAGCTGAGCGCCAACTGGGGCTTCAGCGACTCGGCCAACGCCAACAATCCCGCCGAGGAGCTGGTGCAGGTCTCCCAGGGCGACGACATCGGCTGGCCCTACTGCTACTACAGCAACGACGCCGGGAAGAAGGTGCTGGCGCCTGAGTATCGCGGGGACGGCAAACGGGTCGGCCGTTGCGCGACCGCCAAGCCGCCGGCCATCGCGTTCCCAGGGCACTGGGCCCCGGAGGCGCTGCTGTTTTATCCGGGCGCGGGCTTCGGCGCGGCGTATCGGGGCGGGATGTTCCTGACCTTCCACGGCAGCTGGAACCGCGCCCCGTTGCCGCAGGAGGGGTATCGCGTGGTCTTCGCGCCGTTCGCCGACGGCAAGCCGACCGGGAGGTACGAAACGTTTGCCACCCGGGCGGGCGGTCGGTTCCGGCCGGTGGGCCTGGCGCTGGGGAAGGACGGCGCGCTGTTCGTCTCGGACGACGACAACGACACGATCTGGCGGGTGGTCCGGCACTGACGCCGGCGCGCTCAGGCGCCGGCCAGCACCCGTTCGACGGCCGCGAGCGAGGCGTCGATCTCGATCGGCCGGTTGGCCCCCGGCGGCGGTGGATCCATGTCCCGGTGATAGGTGAGAAGCATGCCGGGGTCCTTGAGGATGTGGCCCGTCAGGACCGCCACGGCGTGCTGGTCGGGCGCCATGAGCCCGCGGCGCACCAGGTCCCGCACGCCGGCGACGCTGGCCGCACTGGCCGGTTCGCAGCCGATCCCGCAGACGTCCACCGCCGCCTTGGCCTCGAGGATCTGCTCGTCGGTCACCGCCAGGACCACGCCTTCGGTTTCCCGGATGGCGTGCACGGCGCGCTCGAACGAGGCGGGATCGCCAATCCGGATCGCCGTGGCCACGGTCTCCGCCCGCACGGCATAGCGGTGCTCGAAGTCCTCGGCGAAACTCCGGGCGAACGGCGCCGCTCCCGCCGCCTGCACCGCCGCCAGGCGGGGAATTCGCGAGATCAGTCCCCAGCGGTGCGCCTCCAGCAGGGCCTTCCCGAACGCCGCGGTGTTCCCCAGGTTGCCGGCCGGCAGCACGATCCAGTCGGGCGGCTCCCAGCTCAACTGCTGCAGCAGCTCGAGCACGATCGTCTTCTGCCCCTCGATCCGGAACGGGTTGATCGAGTTGAGCAGATAGACGCCGAGCCGCTGGCTGGCCTCCTCCACCAGCTTGAGGCAGCTGTCAAAGTCGCCTCGGACCAGCAGCGTCCGGGCGCCGTACGCCAGCGACTGCGCCAGCTTGCCCATCGCCACCTGGTCGGCCGGCACCAGCACCAGCGCGGGCAGCCCGGCCTGCGCGGCGTAGGCGGCGAGCGAGGCGGAGGTATTCCCGGTCGAGGCGCAGGCCACGGCCGTGGCGCCGATCCGCCGCGCCTGGGTCACGCCCACCGTCATGCCCCGGTCCTTGAACGAGCCGGTCGGATTGTACCCCTCGTGCTTGAGCAGCAGGCGGTCCACGCCGGTCCAGCGGTCGAGCGCCTGCCGGTGGAGCAGGGGCGTGTTGCCCTCGGGGTGGGAGACGATGTCCTCCGCCGTCGGCAGCACGATCTCGCGAAATCGCCACACGCCCGAGGCCGACGCGCCCGGCCGCTGCGGCCGGGGGTTGCCGAACCGTTCGATCAGCTCGGCCCGGCTGGACTTGGGCGCCCGGTGGCGGACCTCGAGCAACCCGCCGCAGGTCGGGCAGCGCACGTGGGGATCGAGCTCGGTCAGTTCGTGCCCGCAGGCGAGGCAGACCTGCCAGGTCTCCGGGCGCTGGGTCTGGAATTTCATCCCGTGTCTCCCGTCGAGACGATCAGCCGGGCGCCCACCTGGTCCACCGGCGCCACCCGCGCCTCGCTCCGCTGCCCCGCGGCGGCATAGGCCGCCGTCATCGCCGCCGCGACCCGGTCGCCCACGGCCCGCCCGCGGGTGAGCGCGAAGGCGGTGGGCCCGCTCCCCGAGATCGAGCTGCCCAGCGCGCCGGCCCCGAGCGCCGCCGCCTTGGCCTCGCGGAAGCCCGGCAGCAGGCCGGCGCGCGCCGGCTCGGCGATCCGGTCGTCGATGGCGCGGCCGAGCAGCTCGTAGTCGTCCGCCGCCAGCGCCGCGACCAGCGCCGCCACCTGCGCCGCCTGGTGCAGCGCGGTCTCGAGCGGCAGCATGGCGGGCAGTACCGCCCGGGCATCCCGGGTGCGCATCTGCTGCTCCGGCCGGACCAGCACCACCACCAGGTCGGCCGGCACCGGCAGCCGCACGAGGTCGGGCGGCTCCATGCAGCGGATGAGGACGATGCCCCCCAGCAGCGACGGCGCGATGTTGTCGAGGTGCCGCCCCGCGACCGCTTCCTCCGCGATCAGACAGGCGTCGAGCAGCGCGCGCTGGTCGAGTGGCGTGCCCAGCAGGGCGTTCACCGCCACCGCGCCCGCCACCGCCGAGGCGGCGCTTCCGCCTTGGCCGCCCGAGAGCGGCAGCCCCTTCCGCACCGACAGCGCGATGCCGCGGCCCGCCGTGAGCCGCGCGCCGGCGGCGGCCAGCACCGCGCACCCGGCCAGCGCGGACGTATGCCGGGCCGGATCGCGCGACAGCCGGGGATGGCCCGGATCACGGATCGTCACGCCCGGCTCGCGAGTCCACTCGGCCCGGACGGCGTCGCCCGCGCCGTCGACCGCCAGTCCCAGGATGTCGAGCCCCGGGCCGACGTTGCCGATGCCGCCCGGGGCGAAGGCGGTCACCGGCCCGTCCGAGCTCATGCGCCGGCCAGGCGGAGAATGTCGTTCAGCACGCCGGCCGCGGTGACTTCCGCCCCGGCGCCCGGCCCGGTGATGACCAGCGGATTGGCTTTGTAGCGCGCGGTGGTGAAGACCAGCTGGTTGTCCGAGCCCTTGATGGCGGCCAGCGGGCTCGAGGTCGGGACCGCGCGGAGACCCACCGCAATCTTCGCGCGGGCCACCGTGGCCACGTACCGCAGCACCAGGCCGTCAGCCGCCGCGGCCTCGACCTTGCGCCGCCAGGGACGGTCCAGCTCCGGCAACCGCCGGACGAAGTCCGCCAGCGGCAGTGCCCGGGCCCACTTGGGCACCAGCGACTCGACGGCCGTCCGGGACAGCTCGCCGGGGTAGCCCAGCAGCCGGGCCAGAATGAGCGCCTTGCGCCCGACGTCCATGCCCGAGAGATCCTCCCGGGGATCCGGCTCCGTGTAGCCCAGGCTCATCGCCGCCCGCACCGCGCGGGAGAACGGTGTGCCCGCCGACACCTCGGTCAGCACGTACCCCAGGGTGCCCGAGAGCAGGCCCTCGATCCGGTCCACCCGGTCCCCGCTCTCGGTCAGCTTGTGAAAGGTGTCGATGATCGGCAGCCCGGCCCCGACGGTGGCCTCGTGCAGCACCCGCCGGCCGCGGGCGCGGGCGGTCTGCCACAGCGACTCGCTCACACCCCGACGCCCGGCCAGCGGCCGCTTGTTGGCCAGCACGAGGTCCATGCCGTGGGTGAGAGCCAGCTCGAGCGCGGGCGCGGTGTCGTCGGCGGTCAGATCCACCAGGACCGGCCGGGTGAGCGCATAGCCCGCGATGTGGCGAATCGCCTCCTCCGCCGTGGCCGCCCGGCCGCGCGGCGCGTCGGCCAGGCGGCCGCCCTTCTTTTTGGCCGCCACCAGCGCGGCCAGCCGGCGCGGACTGAGCCCCTGGGGGTCGAAGACGAAGCCCGACCGGTCGATGACCCCGGCCACCTTGAGATCGAGCGCGGGCCGGCGAACCTGCCCGATCATCCCTGCCAGGCTGCGGCCGATCTGGCCGAAGCCGAACAGCACGACCTCCATCCGCTCGGGCTGGATCACGCCCCCGCCGGCGATCCGCGACAGCTGGAAGGCGGCGTGGATCCGCCGCTGCGCCTCGCCCGCCTGCCGCGCCTCCACCACCACCGAGATGTTGAGCTCCGAGCTCCCCTGGGCGATCGCGACCACGTTGATCCCGCCCCCGGCCAGCGCCGAGAACACCGCGGCCGCCACGCCCGGCGTGCCGTGCATGCCCAGCCCCACCACCGCCACCGTGGCCACGCCCAGGCTGAGCTCGATGCCGTCGATCTCGCCCCGGCCGATCTCGCCCGCGAACTCGGCCTCGAGACTCTCCCGCGCCTCGCCGGCCAGCCCCTCGGGCACGCTGAAGCAGATCGAGTGCTCCGACGAGGCCTGGGAGATGAGCGAGACCGAGATCTGGCGGACGTGGAGCGCGTGGAAGGTGCGGGCGGCAATGCCGGGCACGCCCAGCATGCCGCTGCCGGTGACGGTGACGAGCGCCTGGCCGCCGGCGGCGGTGAGCGCCTTGACGGGGAACCGGCCTGGGGCCACCCGTTCCGAGACCTCGGTGCCCGCGGCCTCGGGATCGGCGAACGGCCGGACATAGACCGGGATCCGACGGCCCGCGACCGGAATCAGCGCCCGCGGATGGAGCACCTTGGCGCCGTAGTACGCCAGCTCCGCCGCCTCGCGGGCGTGCAACTGGGGAATCACCCGCGCGTCGGGCACCACCCGCGGATCGGCCGTGAGCAGGCCGGGGACGTCTTTCCAGAGCGTGACCCGGGCGGCGCCGATGCCGCGGGCGAGCAAGGTGGCGGTGATGTCCGAGCCGCCGCGGCCGAGCGTCGCCGTCTCGCCCGTCGGCGTGGCACC
>JBBRGH010000264.1:0-4936 GCA_038240915.1 Gemmatimonadales bacterium
CCCACCATGGCCCCGGTCCAGCGCAGCCGCAGGGCCCGCAGGAACGCGTACATCGTGGCGCCGGCCAGCGCGATGTGGGCGAAGAAGCCCAGGTTCATCGCCGTGTCGATCGGGAGCACCCAGCGGAGCCAGGCCGTCGGATAGAAGATGTCGCCGTGCTGGGCGGCGATGAACGGCAGCCCGCCGAACAGGTACGGATTCCACTCCGGCACCCGGCCGGTGGCCCGGAACATCTCGGCTCCGAACAACCGGAACCCGTAGCCGCCGATGTACTGGTCGTCGCCCAGCAGCCACTGGCCGGTGACCATGGGCCAGCAGACCACCAGCGCGGCCAACAGGCAGATCACGCCAGCCAGGAGGGCCGGACGGCGGGGCTCGAACGGGACCGACGGTGCCTCAGGGTGCGACACGCGCTCTCCCCGGCGGAAAGACGAGAAACGGAACGGCCGCCCCCAGCTCCGTGATCGTGAGCAGTACCCGCGACGCCACCGCCAGCGCGGTGGCCGCCGCAAGGCCGAGCGGCCCCTGCAGCATGAGAATAAACAGCGCCTCGCGCACCCCGATGCCGCCGGGCGCGAACAGCGCCAGAAACCCCGCGAGGTACGAGGCCGTGAACACGGCGATGGCGAGCGCGGGATCGAGGCCGGCCGACGGCAGCAGCCCGCGCGCCAGGAGCCAGAGCGCCAGTCCGTAGCCGACCCAGGCGATCAGATTGGCCACGATCCCGAACACGATGCCCGCCACCGGCGGGGCGCCCCGAGCCTCTGCGTCCGGTGCGGCCAGGCGGAGCAGGCGCCGCAGAAAGGCGGGCCAGAGCAACAGGGCCACCCCGGCCACGGCGCCGGCGATCAGGAGCAGGAGGCCCGCGGCCATCCGGGGATCGGCTGCCTCGATGGCGCGCCGGCCGCTCAGTCCGGCGACCGCGGCCCCGGTGCCGATGGCCAGGACCTGCAGCACCACGGCCGATCCGGTGGCGGCCCACGCGGCGATCCCGGCCCGCTGCGCCATCAGCGCCATCCCGGCGATCGCCCACACCTTGCCCGGCAGATATTTGCCCAGGCTGGAGACGGTCCAGATCCGCGCCGCGGCCCAGCCGTCGAGGCGCTGCCCCCACCCGGCCAGCATCGCGCGCCAGGCCATGATCAGGAGCGCGTACATGGTCCAGACCACCAGCGCACTCAGCACCAGCCAGCCGGGCTCGACCTGCCAGGCGAGCGGCTGCGACCGGAGCTCGGCCCAGTTCCGCATCAGGCTCCGCGCCGCGAGTCCGATAATGAGCAGGCCGACGAGCCATTGCGCCACTCGCACCCATGGCTTACGCACCGAGGGCCTCCCGGTACCAGCCTTCGCACAACTCCGCCACGTGATCGGGCGAGAGCCGCGCCCGCCAGGACTCGCCCACCAGGCGCGCGAGCGAGAGCCGGTCCTGGTCCTGCAACAGGTCCAGCGTCGCGTCGCTGAGCGCTTCGGCCGACGGAAGCGTCAGCCGGCCCGCCCCGGTCTCGGGCACCACATCGAGCAGGCCGCCGCCGTCCCAGCAGGCGACCACCGGGACGCCGGCCATCAAGGCCTCGGCGGCCGCCAGCCCGAAGCCTTCGCCCTGGGCCGGGAACAGCATCATGTCGGCGCGGCTGAGGAACTCGATCACCTCGGCTGGGGGGACGGCGCCGGCGAAACGGACAAAAGCGGCGATCCCCAGCCGCTCGACCTGGCGCTCGAGGCTCTCCCGGTCGGGGCCGTCGCCCACGATCGTGAGCGGCAGGTCGTGTCCGCATGAGGCCAGGAACGCCGTGGTCTCGATCGCGAGGTTGATCCGCTTCTGGGCGGTGAGTCGGGAAACCACGATGGTGCCGCCGCCGCCCGCGGTCCAGGGCCAGCTCTCGGTGTCCACCGGCATCGGATGGACGTGCTCGGCGGCGATGTGGCGGCCGGTGGCGTTCTGGACCCAGCCGGCGAGCTCGCGCGAGACGGCGGTCACCACCCGGGCCCGGGCGAACACCGGCCGCGCCAGCCGGCGCGCCAGGCGCGAGGTGCGGAGCATGGCCGCGTCGGTGCCGTGACAGGTGACGACCAGCGGCACCTCCGCTGGCGCCGCCAGGCCGGCCGGCACCCACCAATGGGCGTGGATCAGGTCGGCCCCGTCGGCCACTTCCTGGCGGGCGGCCCGCCGGAGGGCCCGCCAGAGTCCCGCCAGCGCCCGCCAGCCGCCCGGGCCCCGGAGGGCACCGGCCATGGTGCCGCGATAGGCCAGCGTCTCGCCTCGAGCCGAGGCATAGCGGACGCGGCGGACCCGCACCCCGGCGATCTCCTCTTCGCCGCCCTGCCCCGCGTCACTTGGGGCCACCACTCGCACCTCGATGCCGCGACGCACCAGCGCCGCCGCGAGGGTGCCGAGGAAGGAGCCCGAGAGATCCCCGGGAAACCGGGGATAGTTGTGGGTCAGGAAGACCACCCGCACCGATCAGTCCCGCAGGTCGGGCTTGTCCAGTCGGTCGAGCCCGCGGGCGATCGCCCGCGTCTCCTCCTGCAGACCCGCGACCATCTCGCCGAGCAGGCCGAAGCCGAAGAGCACGATACCGCTGATGACCATGGTCTCGACGAGATTGAGCAGCGGCCGGAGGCCGATGCCATAGCCGAAGCGGAGCACCAGTGCCGCGATCCCGGCCAGGAGGCCGATCACGAACAGGGTGGCCCCGGCAATGCCGAAAAACAGCATCGGCTTCCGGCCGAAGCGGAGCTGGAACCAGACGCTCAGCAGATCGAAGATCCCAACCGGGATCCGGCGCCAGCCGAACTTGGAGACACCCGCCTTGCGCGGGTAGAGCGGCACTGGGAGCGACTCGAGCCGGTAGCCGTCGGCGGCCGCGATCACGACCATGTAGCGGTGCCAGTCGGGCCGGAGCGGCACGCCCTGCATGACCTCGCGGCGGTAGGCCTTGACCGAGTTGAGGTCGGTGACGCGGACGCCGAAGAGCCAGCGGCAGAGCGTGTTGTAGACCGAGCTGACGAACGCCTTCTCGTATTTCCCCTGTTTGGTGCCGGTGACGATATCGGCCCACCCCTCGAGAATGGGGCGCACCAGCCGGGGGATGTCCTCGGGGAGATACTGCAGGTCGGCCGGGTAGAAGACGAACACGTCGCCCCGGGCCACGTCGCCGGCCGAGCGGAGCGCATCGGCAATTCCCCGCTGGCGCCGGTGACTGACGACCCGGAGGAACGGGTGGGACTGCTCCAGCTCGCGGAGGACGCTGGCGCTCTCGTCGCGGGACCCGTCGTTGACGACCACCACCTCGAACGAGAAGCCGGCCGGCGTCAAGGCCTCGGCGCAGAGGCGCACGAACTCGGGAAGGTTGGCCGCCTCGTCCTTGGCCGGGACCAGGACGCTGACGTCCAGCGTCTCGGCCGGCAGGGTCATACCCGCTTCCGCATGCGCGCCGGCAGGATCCCGAGCTGGTCCCGGTATTTGGCCACCGTCCGGCGGGCGATCTGGATCCCCTGCTCCTGGAACAGGTGAACGATCTGCTGGTCGGTCAGCGGCTTCGCGCTGTCCTCGTCGCCCACCATCTTCTGGAGCTTGGCCCGGATGGAGCGGGCGCTGGCATCCTCGCCGGAGGCCGTCGCCAGGGCGCTGGAGAAGAAGAACTTGAGCGGCAACACGCCGCGGGGTGTCTGAACGTACTTCTCGTTGGTCACCCGGCTGACGGTGGATTCGTGCATGTTGATGACCTCGGCCACCTCGCGGAGCGTGAGGGGGCGGAGGAACTCGATGCCCTTCTCGAAGAAGTCGCGCTGCCGGTCCACGATGAAGTTCATCACCTTGAGCATGGTCTGGCGGCGCTGCTCGATCGCCTGGATCATCCAGTTGGCGCTGTTCATCTTGGAGGCGATGAACTCGCGGTTCTCCGGCGTCATCTTCTTCTTGTCGCGCGCGATCTCCTGGTACGAGCGGCTGAGCCGGAGCCGGGGCATCCCGGTGTCGTTGAGGAACACCTGGTAGCGGGTGCCGATCTTCTCCACCACCAGGTCCGGGATGATGTAGCCGTCATTGCCGCTGCCGTGCTTGAGGCCGGGCTTGGGGTCGAGGCGGGCCAGCTCGTCGGCGGCGGCCTGCACGGCCACGGGCTCGACCCCGAACCGCTTGGCCAGGTCGTTCCACCGGTGCGCGATCAGATCGGGAAAGGCGTCGTGGACCAGCCGGTAGGTGAGCGAGTCGGTATCCGCCTGTTCGCCGAGCTGGATCAGGAGGCACTCGCGGAGATCGCGCGCGCCGATCCCCGGCGGATCGAGTCGCTGGACGATGGCCAGCATCTCCTCGACTTCCGCCATGGTGTAGAAGGACACGCCGTTGGGCGCGGTGCCGGCCGAAGCCGCCGGCGCCGGGGCGCCCGCCGCGGACCCGTCGGTCCCGCTGGCGCCGCCCTCTTCATCCGCCTCGCCGTCGGCCTCGGCGCCGGGGGTCAGGTGGCCCGCGACCAGCTCGTTGACGCTGCCGAGAATCTCCTCGAGGGAGGCGGCCAGGTAGCCCTCCTCGTTGATGTTGCCGAGAAACTCGTCGCCCAGCAGCAGCTGCCGGGGCGTCAGCGTCATCATCTGCAGCTGCTCGCGCAGGTAGTCGACGAGGTCCCTGGTCTCGACCGTGACCGGCTCGGTGTACTCGAGCTGCTCGTACTGCTCGCGGGTGCCGCCGACCTCGAAGCCATTGAGGAGAATCTCCTCCCAGTCCATCTCCTCTTCCTTTTCCTTCTGCTCTTTCTCCTGCTCGGCGTCCTTCTGCTCCGGCGCCTCCTCCTCCGGCTCCAGCAGCTCGAGGAAGGGGTTGGCCAACAGCTCCTGCTTGAGGTGCTGCTGGAGGTCCATCATGGGCATGTAGAGCATGTCCATGGCCTGATAGAGACGCGGGTTGACCCGCATCTCCTGCCGCATGCTCGTGTGCTGG
>JBBRGH010000265.1:0-4892 GCA_038240915.1 Gemmatimonadales bacterium
ACCGACACCGGCGGCGGCCGGCAGGCATGGAGCGGGGCGTTCATGTCGCGGAGCGTGGACGGGATCCTGCCGGACGAGCGGTTCTCGCTCTTCCTCGATACCGGACAGAAGGGCACGGCCCGGGTCAAGGAAACCGAGTTCGACAGCCGCACACCCGCCGACACCCGCGTGCTGTTTACCGGTATCGGACCGCTGGGCTGAAGCAACCGAAAGCGGCGCGGACGGCGGCGCCGATCATCCCGGGCGCTCGAAGGGGGCATGATATTGATCATGCCCCCTTTACTGCGTTTCGGAGTGGCTCGCGGCAGGCAGCTCGGCGCGGCCCAGCTTCTTCGCCTTCAGGCGGACGAAGGCGTAGCTGGCCAGCGGCAGCACGTTCGCGTTGGCCGCCTTGGCCGCCAGCTCCCTGGCCCGGACGCTGTTTCCCTTGGCCTGCTGGGCCAGCGCGGTCCAGTACAGCACCTGCGGATCCTGCTGGTTGGCTTGGGCGTAGTGCGCCAGCGCCCCGTCGTACTGCTGCTCGGCCATGGCGAGGCTGCCCATCAGCTCATGCGACTGGCGGATCCGGAAGCTGTTCTTGCGGGCCTCGGCCCCCTGCTGGTAGGCCTGGGCCTCGGTCTTGGCCTTGGGCAGGTCCGACTGGGCCAGCGCGATCCGGGCGTCGTTGTAGTGGCCGGCCAGCCGGGTGTCTTCCTTCACCTCCGGGGAAAGACTCGACTTCTCCACCAGCTCCTGCGCCTGCCAGAACTTCCTGGCGGCCTGATCGGCCCGACCGGCGTCGAGCAGGATGTTGCCTTGAAGCTGGGCGTCGCCGCTCATATTGGCGGAATCGCCGAGCCGGGCGTCGAGCTGGAACTCCTTCTCGATCTCCGCCAGCGCGGCGTCCGTCTTCCCGCCGTCCACCAGGATCACGCCCTTGGTGAAGAGGGCATTGCGCCGGTCGGCGTCGTCGCGCGCGGCGCGGTAGAGGGCGTCCATCTCCCTGGCGCCCTCGGCGTGCCTGCCCTGCAGCATGAAGTTGGTGGCGATCCCGACCCGGGACGGGGTGAAGTGCTCGTCTACCGTGAGCGCCTTCCGGTACTGGGCGATCGACTCGTCGAACCGGCCGGACTTCATCAGCAGCTCAGCGTAGGAGTCGTACGGGTTGGGGTCGCCCGGAATCAGCTCGATGTACGTCTTGAAGGCGGCTTCCGCCTCGGGATACTTCTCGATCTGCTTGTAGGCGTAGCCGAGCAGGTTGTAGGCGGGCGAGAAGTCCGGGTTGATGTCGGTCGCCTTGGTGTACTGCTCGATCGCCTTGTCGTAGTCCTGCTGGCCGAACCAGCCGCCGCCGAGCAGGAAGCGGGCGCGCTCGTCGTTAGGGTACTTGGCCACCAGCTCCTTCTGATACGCGAGCTGCTGGTCGGGGTTCGCGTTGCCGCCAGCCTCGAGGGCCAGGATCATCAGCCGCTCACCGCCGGAGGCCCGGTCGGCGAGGGCGGCCGCCTCCTTCAGGTGGGCGAAGAAATCCTTGGCCGTCGCGGCGTTGGCGGCGAGCTGGTAGTGCGCCATCGCGAAGCTCGGATCCTTGGCCGCCGCCTGTTCGAACAGGGCGCGCCCATCGTGGGCCCGAAGCTGCTCGGACAGCGTCCGCCCCTTCAGATACAGCCGGCGGGCTTCGTCGTTGGCGCTGGTGAGCGGCACGGCGGCGGTCGCGGCCACGGTGGCGGCGGCGGAATCGGTGAGGGTCGCGCTGGCGGTCTCGGGGCCCGACTTGCCGGCCTCGCAGGCGGCCAGGAGCACGAGGAGGGCGGCGGCGGACAGCCCGCGGAGTGGCGGGGACGGGATGCGGCGCATCGGATGGTCCTCCAGCGGCGTGGCGAATGGAGCGGGCAGGGAATGCTGCGTGGGAAGCCCTACTCAGACCTACGCCGCGGGTCGGGGGCGGTTTCAGCCATGGCGGCGAGGGCCGATGCAGCTTGAAGCGTCAGGCCGCGACCCGGCGCTGAAGCCGCCATGGCCGTCTCCCGTAGTAGGAACGCCCGGCCCGGGACTTTGCGGACCCGAATGCCCTGGGTAGGATACGCCGCGTCCCGTCACGCCCCACACCGACCGTCCCGGTGATCATGCCGCTCGTCCTTCGTGGCTTCAGCCAGCGGGTCCAGTCTCTCGCCTGCGCTCTCACGGTCTCGGTCGCGGCCACCGCCGCGGCGCAGACGCAGGCCTTCACTCACGCGGACACCCTGCGGGGGAGCATCACGCCCGAGCGCGCATGGTGGGACGTGGTCTTCTACGATCTCCACGTGCGGCTCGATCCGGCCGACAGCACCATCGGCGGGTGGAACGGGATCAGCTACCGGGTGACCGGCCCCGCGCGCGCAATGCAGATCGACCTGCAGACGCCGCTCGAGATCGACAGCGTCGTCCAGGATGGCCGCCGGCTGGCCTACCGGCGCGACGGCAACGCCTTTTTCGTCACCCTCGTGGCCAAGCAGCCCGGAGGGGCCATCAAGACGCTCACCGTTCATTACCACGGACGGCCCACGGTGGCCGAGCGCCCGCCCTGGAACGGCGGCCTGATCTGGGCCCGGGATCCCGACGGACGGGACTGGATCTCGGTGGCCTGCCAGGGCCTGGGCGCCAGCGTGTGGTGGCCCACCAAGGACACCCAGGCGGACGAGCCCGACAGTCAGCGGGTCGCGCTCACCGTGCCCGACTCGCTGCAGGCGATCGGCAACGGCCGCCTCCGTGGCGTGGACCGGTCCGGCGACGGCTGGGCCACGTGGGAGTGGTTCGTCTCCAGCCCGATCAACAATTACGACGTCGCCCCCTACGTCGGACGCTACGCCCAGTTCAGCGACATCTACGCCGGGGAGCGCGGTCCGCTCACCCTCGACTTCCGTCCGCTGGCGCCGCATCTCGAGGCCGCGCGCGACCAGTGGAAACAGGTCAAGCCGATGCTCCAGTGCTTCGAGCACTGGTTCGGGCCCTATCCGTGGTACCACGACGGCTACCGGCTGATCGAAGCGCCCCACCTCGGCATGGAGCACCAGAGCGCGGTGGCCTACGGCAACGGTTTCCGGAACGGGTACAAGGGCACCGACCTGTCGGGCACGGGCTGGGGACTGGCCTGGGATTTCATCGTCATCCACGAGAGCGCCCACGAGTGGTGGGGCAACAGCCTGACCACCGCGGACCAGGCGGACATGTGGGTGCACGAGAGCTTCGCCAACTACTCGGAGTCGCTCTACACCGAGTGCCGCTTTGGGCGGGATGCGGGTGCCGCCTATGTGCGCGGCACCCGCCCGCGGATCCAGAACCAGAGCCCGATCGTCGGGCCGTATGGCGTCAATACCGAAGGCTCGAGCGACATGTACTACAAGGGCGGCAACATGCTGCATACGATCCGGCAGGTCATCGCGAACGACACCACCTGGCGGGCGGTGTTGCGCGGCCTGCAGTCGCAGTTCGCGCACCAAATCGTGACGGGGCGGCAAGTCCAGGAGTACATGAGCGCGCACGCCGGGATCGACCTGCACCGGGTGTTCGAGCAGTACCTGACCACGACCAAGGTGCCGGTCCTCGAGTACCGGCTCGAGGGCGCGTCGATCAGCTACCGCTGGAGCAACGTGGTTCCGGGGTTCGCCATGCCGGTGGTGGTGCTGGCGGGCGCGGGACATCCGGTGCGGCTGGCCCCGACCGAACAGTGGCGGACGACCGACATCGGACTCAAGCACCCCGAGGATTTCCGGGTCGACGAGAACTTCTACATCGAGTCCCGGCCCGCCGAGGGCCGCTGACATGCTGACTCCGACCGATCTCGCCCGCCTCCAGCCCATAGTCGCCGCCGCCAAGGTGGACGGCTGGCTCCTGTTCGACTTCCGGGGGCGCAACCCGATCGCCGCCGCGGTGCTGGGCGAGCAGATCGTGGGCAGCCGCCGGCTCTACGTGCTGATCCCGCCGGACGGGCCGCCGACCGCAGTGGTGCACGCGGTGGATGCGGAGCTCTGGCGCTGGTGGCCCGCTGAGTGGGCCAAGCGGGTCTGGGTGGAGCGGGCCGAGCTCACCACCGAGCTCGGCGCGCTGGTGCGGGGCCGCCGGCTGGCGGTGGATTATTCGCCCAACGGCGCCATTCCCCATCTCGACGGCATCCCCGCCGGCGTCGCCGAGCTGCTCCGCGGTCTGGGGGCCACCCTGGTCCCCTCGGGCGACCTGGTGACCCGGTACTGCTCGGTCTGGACAGCGGCCGACCTGGCCTCCCACCGCCGCGCGGCCGAGGCTATCGCCACCATCGCGCGTGACGCGCTCGCGCTGGCCGGGGAGCGGGCCGCGAGCCGCCAGCCGATGACCGAGCACGCGCTCGGGGTCTGGATCCGGGAGCGGTTCGATCGGGCCGGCCTGGTGACCGAGAGCGGGCCCAGCGTGAGCTGGGGGGCCAACGCTGCCCGGGCGCACTACGATCCCACGCCCGAGGAGAGCGTGCCGATCGTGCCGGGCGCCCTGCTGCTGCTGGATCTGTGGGCGACGGAGCCCGGCGGGATCTACGCCGACCAGACCTGGATGGCCGCCATCGGGCCCCCGTCGGCGCGGGACGCCCGGATCTGGAGGGTGGTGCGCGATGCCCGGGACGCCGCCCTCGACTTGATCCGTAGCCGGGTGCGGGCGGGCCAGCCGGTGCGCGGTGCCGAGGGCGACGCAGCGGCCAAGGCGGTGATCGGGAGCGCAGGGTACCTGGCCTACCGGGTCGCCCGCACGGGCCACTCGATCGACCGCTACGGCCTGCACGGCTTCGGACCGCCGATCGACGACACCGAGACCCAGGACGAAACCGACGGTTCCCACCACCTGGAACACCTTCAGATACGGCTCGCCGGCCTGCAGCGCGTGGGCCGCGACGTAGGCCACGAACACCG
>JBBRGH010000266.1:0-4887 GCA_038240915.1 Gemmatimonadales bacterium
CGCCCGGCTCGACAGCGTGCTGGCCGGGGTCAACAGCGGCCGGGGCACCATCGGCAAGTTCGCCACCGACTCCGGGTTCTACACCGATATCCGGGAGCTGAGCCAGAGCATGAAGCGGCTGCTGGACGAGCTGCAGAAGCATCCGGGGAAGGTGCCGGTGACGGTGAAGCTGTTCTGAGTGCTCAGCGTCACCTTCCTCGGCACCGGGGCCGCCTGTCCCACCGTCGACCGTAACGTCGCCGGGCTGGCAGTGCAGCGCGAAGGAGAGATGATCCTCTTCGACTGCGGGGAGGGCACCCAGCGCCAGATGATGCGGTACGGTGTGGGGTTCTCCTTCACCGAAGTCTTCTTCACCCACTTCCACGCCGACCACATGCTCGGCATCACCGGGCTGCTGCGGACCATGGGGCTGCAGGACCGGACCGCGCCCGTCACCCTGTACGGGCCCAAGGGCGCGCCCCGGATCCTGGGCGCGGCCATCAGCCTGGGCGTCGAGCGCAACAAGTTTCCGGTCGAGGTGGTGGAGATCCGGGCCGGCGACCGGCTCCCGCGCGACGAGTACGACATCGTCGTCTTCGAGACCGATCACCGGGCGGACACCGTCGGCTACGCTCTGGCCGAGCACACCCGGCTGGGGCGCTTCCATCCCGACCGCGCCCGCGAGCTGGGCGTGCCCGAAGGCCCGCTCTGGGGGCGGCTCCACAAGGGCGAGACGGTGACGCTCGACGACGGGCGCTCGATCGGTCCCGCCGACCTGGTGGGCCGGCCTCGCCGGGGACGCACCCTGGTCTACTCGGGCGACACCCGGCCCAGTCCGGCGCTGCTGCACGCCGCCCGCGGCGCCGACCTCCTGATCCACGAGGCCACGTTCGGCGGAGAAGAGGCCGAGCGCGCGGTCGAGACCGGCCACTCGACCGCCGCGGAAGCCGCCCGGGTGGCGCTCCAGGCCGGCGTCCGGCGGCTGGTGCTGACCCACATCAGCCCGCGCTACAGCCGCGACGCCCCCGAACTGCTGGCCGAGGCGCGCGCGGTCTTTCCGGAGACGGTGATCGCGCGGGACGGACTGGCGGTGGAGGTGCCGTTCGAGGACTGACCCGGGAGCTGCCATGACCGTCCGCCCGTCCCGCTACGAGCTGTTCCTGCTGGTCAGCATGGTGCTCCTGCTGGCCTGGTCCGGCCTCGCCCCGCACGACCGCTTCCGCTCAGGGGCCGGTGAGCGTTCCCTGGCTCAGCCGCGAGATGTAGGCGCCGGTATCGAACTTCCCCGTGGCGGCCTTGAGCGACTGATAGCGTACCGTGCCGTACACGGGTCGCCGGTAAAACGGGCGGTCGAACTTGCCGAAGATCCAGTGGATCCCAGCGTAGCTGGCGGGGTCGCGCCCGTCGAGGGCGTACTTGTTGTTGAGATGCTCGAGGATCCGGAGACAGCTGGCCGCGTCGGGCGTCCACTGCAGCACGGCCTTGCCCCAGAGCATGCGGAGCACGTTGTGCATCCAGCCGTCCACCAGGTAGGCTCGCTGGGCCGCGTTCCACAGCTCGTCCCCGGTGCGGGCCTGCTCCAGCGCCTCGTCGCTGTACAGCACGGGACGGGGATCGCCCTCGCCTTTTCGCAGCTCTTCCCGGGCCCAGGTCGGGATGGCCTCGACAGTCCGGTGCCGGGGATCGCGGTCCACGAAGTTGTAGGCCAGCTCGCGCCACACCAGCGCCTCGTCCTGAAATTTCTCGAACTGCGCTGCCGGCCCCGCCTCGCGCGCGGCCAGCAGCACCTCGTGCGGCGACAGATTGCCGAAGTGGAGGTAGGGCGAGAGCCGGCTGGTGGCGTCCTCGTCGTTGGGGTCGCCCCGGGATTCGGCGTAGCGCGGTAGACCCAGGGCGACAAAGCGCTCGAGCCGCGCCCGCCCGGCGCGGGTGCCGCCGCGGATCTCTCGGGCCGGCGGCACGGTGTGGTCGATGGGCAGCGCCGCGACCAGCCCCGGAATAGCGGCAGCGATCGGCACCAGCGGATCGAACGGCAGCTCGACCGTGCGCCGGACCCGGACCTCGCCCGAACGGACCCGCCAGAGATGGTGCGGCAGCGCCGCGTGCAGCACCGGCCGGATCGAGCGGGCCGTCGCGTGCTGGCGGTCGAGCTGCCGGAGCGGAACGACGGTGCAGGAGTCCACCGCGATCACCGGCGTCTCGACCTTCCGCCGGAGCGCCCGGGTCTGCCGCGGCACGATGAAGGTGGGGAAGTAGTCGGTGACCACCAGCGCGGCCCGCTCGGCCAGCGCCACCAGCGGCGAGCGCGCGGGCCGGGCGCCGGGACCGGGGTCGAGGTAGAAGGCGTACTGGAGCCCCCGGGCCGCGAAATCGGCGGCCAGGTCCACAACGGACTCGAGGATGAACGTGTGCAGGCGATCGCTGGCCCAGGGATAGTCGGGCCGGAGCGCGTGGTAGACCACCAGCGGGAGCCCCAGCCCGTTGGCCTGCTCCAGGGCGAACTCGAGGGCGAAGTTGTCGTGGGCCCGGTGGGTGGTCTGGATCCAGTAGAGCACCAGCTCGCCGCCGGCGCGGGGACCGGGCTCCTGGCCGGCGTGAAGCCGGAGATCGTCGATCACGTCCCTGCCGCCGCGAGCCCGAGGTCCGTGATAGATTCCGCTCCCATGAAATCCGCCATCCGTCTCCGTGCGCTGGGCCTCACGGCCGGCGCCCTCGCCTTCGTCGTCAGCCTCGGCGGCTGCCAGGACTCCAGCTCCGCCGCCCGCGGGGGTGACAGTCTCGCGACCGCCGCGCCGGCCAGTGCCCCGGTGGACACTACCCCGGCGGCGCCGGTGTGGGTCCCCAGGCCGATCGTGGTGGCGCCGCCGGCGGGACACGCCGGCGCGACGTCCGCCCGGCCCGATTCCACCGCGACCGATTCCGCCGGCCTGGCCTCCGGCTCGGATGTCGCCGGCGCGAGCGATTCGGCGGCGGGAGCGACGGGAGGCACAGGAGCCGGTGCCACGGCTGCCGTTGCCGGCCCCACCCTCAAACCCCGAGTGCCCAAGCTCGCCCCCGGCGAGCGCCGCCGCTACGCCCTCACTCCCGCCGACTCCGCCCGCTGGCCGGTGAAGGGCCCCGAGCCGTTGCCCGGCTCGCTCCTCCCCGAATACCTGATCATCGCCTACTACGGCAATCCCAAGTCCACCCGGATGGGAATCCTGGGCCAGCTCCCGCCGGCCGAGATGCTGCCTCAGCTCGAGCGGACCGCCCGCGAGTGGGCCAAGGCCGATCCCGGCCGGAAAGTGCTACCCGCGCTGCACCTGATCGCCACGGTGGCGCAGGGCAAGCCCGGCGCGGGCGACAAGTACCGGTTGCGCCACTCGGACAAGGTGATCGAGCAGGTGCTGGGCTGGGCCGAGGAGCGGGGCTGGCTGGTGTTCCTGGATGTGCAGATCGGCCACAGTACCGTAGCCGACGAGCTGCCGCACCTGGTGAAGTACCTGGAGCGGCCGTACGTGCACCTGGCGCTGGACCCGGAGTTCGCCATGAAGCTGGGCGGCATCCCCGGCCAGCGGATCGGCACCCTGGACGCGACCGACCTGAACTACGCCTCCCAACTCCTGGCCGACATCGTAGACAAGAAGAAGTTGCCGCCCAAGGTTCTGGTGGTGCACCGCTTCACCCGGCGGATGCTGACCAACCACGACCAGATCAAGCTCGACCCGCGGGTGCAGGTGGTAGTGGACATGGATGGCTTCGGGGCGCCGTGGCTCAAGGAGGACGCCTACAAGTTCTTCATCGTGCCGGAGCCGGTTCAGTTCGCGGGCTTCAAGTTGTTCTACAAGAACGACAAGCCGATGATGTCGCCGGACCGGGTGCTGGGGCTGTGGCCGGCCCCGGTCTACATCCAGTACCAGTAGGGCGGGGGGCGGGGGGCGAGTCCCGCCCCTTCACTCCATTGCCAGCGGCTTTACGTCGGCCCGCGCCCACACCTTCCGGAACTTCGCCTCCACCGCCGCCGCCTCCTTCGTTCGCCCCTGGGCCTTGAGGCTCTTCGCCAGCCCGTGCAGCGACCATCCGTTGTCCGGGTAGCGCGCCAGGTCCCCCCGGTACGCTGTCTCCGCCTCCTTCGGCCGGCCCGCAGCGAGCAGGATGGCGCCGAGCTGCTGCCGGAGCGGCAGCGGCCACGCGGCCGGCTCGTCGTAGGTGAGATCGTCCTCCAGTGCAATGCCGGCCTGGAGGGACCGCACCGCCTCGTCGTTCCGCTTCCGCTCCGCCGCCAGCTCGCCGGCCAGGTGCCGCTCGGCGATCTCGAGCAGGGTCCGCATCGAGTTCAGGTTGGCCATGGCCTCGGGCGGCATCGCCGCGGCGATCGCGGCGACACTGTCGCGCTCGATCGCGGCCGAGTCGGGGTTCCCCTTCGCGGCCCAGGCCAGGCCGCGGCCGTAGTGCCACATCCCGGTGGTGTAGCTGAGTCCGGCCGCGGGCCGGGGCTGGGCCAGCAGCTGGTCCCAGCGGGAGAATCGGGCAAGGGTAAAGGTCACCACCGGCGAGTAGTACTCAAACGGCGGGATCATCGCGACCACCTGCGCCGGCATCTTTTCGTCGATCGTCCGGGCCGCCGCCAGGGCTTCCTCGCTCCGGCCCAGCATGGCGAGCGCCTCCCACATCACGTGGTAGTTGTGGGGGACATAGCCGATCGGGTAGACGCCCGTCGGGTGCCGGGCCGCCAGATACTCCTGGTCCACGTGGACGGCGCTGGCGTTGTGGTCGACCGCCGCGTCCCAGCGCCCCAGCCGGATGTAGATGTGGGTCGGCATGTGGACCAGGTGTCCCGCACCCGGCACCAGCGAGCCGAGCCGGTCGGCGCAGGGCAGCGCGCGGGCGGCGAAGGTCGAGGCCTCGATCGCGTGGATGTAGAAGTGG
>JBBRGH010000267.1:0-4866 GCA_038240915.1 Gemmatimonadales bacterium
AGGCTCTCGCGGCCTTCATCGATTGCACGAGCGATCTGCGCCGGTCGCACCGGGCGACGCTTGCTACGTGCCTTCACAGTCACGCTGTTCGCCTCCTCCAGGACTCCCGTCCCCGCACAGTATTCCAGCCTAGGAATCTGAGGCCGACAAGAATTGAGACGGGCCAATATATCGCCTAAGATGCCTAAAATCAACACCTTATCTAAAACGTGACGGGATGGTTAGTTGCGTGGGCGCAACGAGGGTGTATCGGGGGCTGACGCACCACTGTCAGGGGCTGCGATTTTGGCAGTCCGGCATGCCAGCTCGTGGCCTTTTGGGGCTCCATCGGGCAATTCCCAGCGTCGGGAAAGGCCCGCGGCCCAAGCGTAGTTGTTTTCGCTACTTCGACGGGCCGAGTCCGGGCATCTCCTTCGGTGTTTCGGTGATCGAGCTTTTCGCCCCGCTCCCCGAGGCCGCGAGCTGGATCTCGTGCGTCGCCCCGGTGGACTTGATCATCGCGAAGGGCACCTTCGGATCGATCCAGAGATCGCTGCCGTACTTCTCGCTGTGGAAGTGCTTGGTGCGGTACGAGCCCGCCGGCACCGTCATTTTCTCTTCGCCCACCAGCGTGGCCTCGGCGCAGGCGTCCTTGAACGCCGAATTCTTGGCCAGCTGGCCTCGCATCATGCCGACCATCATCCCGCTCAGCTTCATGGCCGGCTCGGCGCCCATCTTCATGACCACCTCCTCGACCCCGTCCATCTGGAGCGGATCGCCGCCGGGCAGCAGCATCTGGTAGACCATGTCCTGGTTCTTCTTCACGTCGTGCATCTTGAGTTCGATCCACTTGTACTCGGCGCCCTGCCGGGTCTCGGTGCCCACCACGGCATAGCGAGTCGTAGTCGGCGCGCTCCGGTTGTAGGTCCCCTGGTACTCCGCCCAGGCGCCCACCTTCGGCCACTTGAAGTTCTCCGAGCATGCGTCCTGCGCCTGCACGGCCGGGACGGCGCCGAGCAGGGCCGCGGCGGCCCAGGGAAGCATCGATCGCATTCGGTCACTCCGGTCAAGGCACCGGCGGAGCGCCGGCCTCAGTGGAGGCCGCTCCCGCCTGACAACTGCTTCACCAGCTCGCCGATGACGTTCTTGGCGTCACCGAACAGCATCCAGGTCTTGTCCGAAAAGTACAGCTCGTTGTCGATCCCCGCGAACCCCGGATTCTTGCTGCGCTTGATCGCGAAGACGGTGCGGGCGCGGTCGGCGTCGACGATCGGCATCCCGTAGATCGGGCTGGTCTTTTCCGTCCGGGCGGCCGGGTTCACGACGTCGTTGGCGCCGACCACCAGGGCGACGTCGACCTGGGGCATGTCCGGGTTGATCTCGTCCATCTCCACCAGGTCGGTATAGGGGATGTCGGCCTCCGCCAGGAGCACGTTCATGTGCCCGGGCATCCGGCCCGCTACGGGGTGGATGGCGAACTTGACCGTGATGCCCCGCTTCTTGAGCTGATCGTACAGCTCGCGCACCTTGTGCTGGGCCTGGGCCACCGCCATGCCGTATCCCGGCACGATGACCACCAGGTTGGATTGCTCCAGCACCTGCGCCGCCCCCTCGATGGTCTCCGCCTTGTACTCCTTGCCCTCGCCCCCGGCCTTGGCCTGCTGCACCTGGCCGAAGGCGCCGAACAGCACGTTGGCGAACGACCGGTTCATCGCCTTGCACATGATGACGGCGAGGATCAGGCCGCTGGAGCCGTCCAGCGCGCCGGCGGTGATCAGCAGCTTGTTGTCCAGCACGAAGCCCATCGCCACGGCCGAGAGGCCGGCGTAGGCGTTGAGGATGGCGATGACGGTGGGCATGTCGGCGCCGCCGATCGGGATGATCAGCAGCACGCCGAACAGCAGGGAGAGCCCGATGATCACCGGGAAGACCGCCGGCGCCCAGGCCGCCGTCGGCTGCAGCACCAGGGCCACGCCGGCCACCGCGGCGAGGGCGAACAGCGCCAGGTTGGTCACGTTCTGCAGCGGATAGGTAACGGGACGCTGGGGAATCCACTTCACTTCCTGGAGCTTGCCAGCGGCCATCAGGCTGCCGGTGAAGGTGAGGAAGCCGAGGATGATCTCGACTATAATGGCGATCATCCGGAACGCCGTCAGGTTCTCGGGCCCTTCGCCGAGCCAGAGGTAGTACTTGGCCGTGCCCACCAGTCCCGCCGCCAGCCCGCCGAAGGCGTGCGAAAGGGCGGTCCGCTGCGGCACCGCCGTGAGCGGGACCCGCGAGAGCGGCACCCCCACCGCCACGCCGGCCACCAGCGCCAGGGCGATCCAGCCGTGGTGGACCACCTCCGGCTGGGCCCAGGTGGCCGCGACTGCCAGCGTCATCCCGGCCACGCCGGCGTAGACGCCGTTCCGGGCGGTCGCCGGGGTGTTCATCCAGTACAGCGCGAACACGAAGAGCCCTGTCGCCACGATGTAGGCGAACTGGACCAGGCCGTGGCTCATGGGTGGCCGCCCTCGGTCGGCCGGGTGTCGGTCTTGAACATCTTGAGCATGCGGTCGGTGATCAGGAAGCCGCTCACGATGTTGGTCATCGAGGCGAAGAGCGCGATGCCGCCCAGCAGCCGGATCATCGGCGGGTAGTCCGCCCCGGTCACGATGATCGAGCCCACAATCGCGATGGCCGAAATGGCGTTGGTGATCGACATCAAGGGGGTGTGCAGCAGCCGGGACACCCGGCGGATGACCCCCAGCCCGATGAACGAGGCCAGCACGAAGACGAATAGCTGGCTCCAGAAGTCGGCGGCGGGCGCCGCGGCGGCCGCCTCGGTCGGGGTCATGCTCCCTCCTTGGCGAGTGCCTCGCGGGTGCGCCCGTGGCGCACGTCGCCCGCGTGGGTGATCAGGGCGCCCTGCTGGATGTCGTCGTTCAGATCGAGCTGGAACGCGCCGTCCCTGGTGAACGCCTGCAGGAAGGCGGTGAGATTGCGCGAGAAGAGCAGGCTGGCGTGGAGCGGCATCGAGGCCGGCAGGTTGAGCGGCGCCATCAGGGTGACGCCGCTCTCGACCACCGTCTCCCCGGGGCGGGACAGCTCGCAGTTGCCCCCGCCATCGGCCCCCAGGTCCACGATCACGGCGCCCGGCCTCATCGACCGGACCATGTCGGCAGTGATGAGCCGGGGCGCGAACACCCCGCCGATCAGCGCCGTCGTGACCACCACGTCCGACTGCGCCACCTGGGCCGCGAGGATGTCCCGCTGCCGGGCCTTGTCCGCGTCGGACAGCTCCTTGGCATAGCCCCCGCCGGCCGCGGCGCTCTCGGTGAGCTCGATCCCGACGTACTTGCCGCCGACACTCTCGATCTGCTCCTTCACCTCGGGCCGGACGTCGGTGGCGGTGACGTGCGCGCCGAGCCGCTTGGCGGTCGCGATGGCCTGGAGACCGGCCACCCCGGCCCCGATCACGAACACCTTGGCAGGCGGCACCATGCCCGCCGCCGTCATGAACATGGGGAAATACTTGTTGAGCTCGGCCGCGGCCAGCAGGACACCCTTGTAGCCGGTGATGTTGGCCATCGACGAGAGGGTGTCCATACTCTGGGCCCTGGTGGTGCGCGGGATGGCGTCGGTGGCGAAGGAGGTCACACCCCGCTGGGCCAGCGCCCGAACCACCGCGAGATGCCGGAGCGGCATGAGGGAGCCCAGGTAGATCGCGCCCGGCCGGAGCGCCGCCACCTCGTCGCGCCCGGCGCCGGTGAGGGGCGGCCCCACCTTGAGCGCCACATCGGCGCCGCCGAGCACGGCCGCGAAGTCGGGCTCGATCGCCACGCCCACCTCGCGGTAGGCATCGTCCGAGTAGCCGGCCGCCGTCCCGGCCCCGCGCTCGAAGGCGATCTCATAGCCCACCTGCTTCAGCTTCTTGGCGGATTCGGGCACCAGCGCCACACGCCGCTCGCCTGGGGCGGTTTCCTTGGGGACTCCAATGCGCATCGGGGCTCCGCGTCAGGGAGGAATGCCTAATCTTATCCCGGCCGGAAGGACGGGCCAGTAGCCGCCCGGGCGGCTAGCGCTTGCGCTTGGGCGGCGTCAGGCCGCGCGAGGCTGCGGTGAGCCGCAGGAGCCGGCCTGCAGGTCGGCGTCGCCGGCCAGCGAAGTGAGGCGGATGCCGGCGGCCCCCGGCCCCGCCGCGCCGTCGGAGTGCAGCGTCCTGATGATCGACTGTATCAGCTTGAGCAGGGCGAACATACTAGGTATCCTCTACGGCTTATGCCACGGTCCCGCCGAGCGCCTCAGGTGCACAAGTTCGGCGGTGCGTCGCTGGCCGACTCCGCCGCTGTCCGCCACGCCGTCGACATCATCCGCCGCCAGGCCCAGGAGCCCACCGTCGTGGTCGTCTCGGCCATGGCGGGGACGACCGACGCCTTGCTTGGCGTCGCCCAGCAGGCCGGAGCCGGCGAGTCGCGCACCGTCGCCTCGCTGATCGCCCGGCTGCGCTCCCGTCACGCCGAGGTGGCCCGCGCGCTCCTGCCCGCCGGCCGCGGCCGGGCCGACCTGCTGGCCTGCATCGGCGATGTATTCGAGGAGCTCGAGGCCCTGGCCCAGGGCCTCCGGCTGCTGCGCGAGCTGACGCCCCGGACCACCGACTACCTCGCCTCCCGCGGCGAGCGGCTGAGCGCGCGGCTGGTGGCCGCCGCGCTCGAGGCGGCCGGAACGAAGGCAAAGTACGTGGATGCCATCGACCTCGTCCACACCGACGGCGCCTTCGGGCAGGCGGCGCCGGACTTCGCCCGGACCGACCGGAGCGTGCACCGGACGCTGCTGCCGCTGCTCGCCCGCGGCATCGTCCCCATCGTGCCCGGCTTCATCGGCGCCACGCCCGACGGCGAAGTGGCC
>JBBRGH010000268.1:0-4861 GCA_038240915.1 Gemmatimonadales bacterium
TCTTGACCCACCGGGACGAGAGCGTCCGGATTGCGGGCGTCCGTGCCATCGGAGAGGTCCACGAGGGCGCCGCGGCCGACCCGCTGCGACAGGCCCTCAATCATCAGGACAGCCGCACCCGGGCGGCCGCAGCCGAGGCGATCGCGGTCTGGCGGGGCGGCGTGCTGGCCATCCTGCTGGTACCGCCGCTCGAGACCGAGCGGGATCGCGGGGCCTGGCAGGCGCTGGTGGCCTCGCTCGGGCGGATCGGCACAGCCGAAACCTGTGCCGTCCTCGCGGGCGTGGCCCTGACTCGCCGCAGCCTGCTCCGGCGGCAGGGGTACTCGACCGGCCAGCGCCTCGCCGCCGTCGAGGCCCTCGGCCTCTCCGAGACCGCGGTGGCCCGCGGGACGCTCGAGCGCCTGGCCCGGGAGGCCGATGGCGTGGTGCGCTACGCCGCCGACCGGGTGCTTCAGGCGGAGCGGCAGCGCGCGGGGTGATCCTAGCGGTGCACGTCGAACCCTTCGATGTGCAGGTCGAGGTTGTGATTCACTCGGATGCCCACCGCGCCGTTGTCGACCGTGGCCTTGGCGTCCAGGCTGTAGACCGGCTCGCCGTTCACCATGAACACCACCTTGCTCGGATCCCGCTTGTGATCGATCTCGAGCAGGTTGGTCGCGCTGCCCTTGGCGTCGGTCTTGTGGACCGCGGCGGACGCCACCCAGCCCTTGGTGATCTCCGTCGTCTTCTCGCCGTCCCGCTGCTTCACCAGGTAGGTGCCGTCCTGCCGCACCAGGAAGTAGGTGTACTTCTGCCCCTTCCCCTGGAGCGCCTGCCCGCCGTAGAAGAGCCCGTAGCCCTCGGGGTGGGTCGCGTTCTTGGTCTGGGTGAAGGTGGCGAGGGTGTGGAACGGTCCCTTGCCCGCCAGCTGTTCGCGATAGAGCAGAATGGCCGGCCCGAGCGTGACGTGGATGCCCTTCCCCATTGCGACCACCTTTGCGTTGGTGGCGGGGGCGTTGTCGTCGGTCCGGAGGGTCCATCCGGCGGGCACCGTACCGCCGCCGGCCACCGCGTGGTCGGCGTCGCCGTGCTCGTGGGCGGCATGGGGTGCCGCGCTCTGCGCGGCGAGCGGCCGAAGGCCCAGACCGAGGAGCAGGGCGGGGAGGAGCGAAAGCGGCCGGAGGGCCGGGCGTGCGCGCATGACGAGGTTCCTTTGAGGAGGTGACTGGGTTGCGGAGTGCGGCCCGGCGGGCTTAACCTACGGCCCAGCCGAACCCTAGCCCGGGAGATGGACGATGTGGTACTGGATCGGAGTTCTGCTCGCCTCGATCGGCGCCACGCTCATCCTGAGCGCGCTGGCGTTCGTGTCCACCCTGGTGGGCGTGCTGACCAACGCCATGATCATCATCGTGTCCGGCCCGCTGATTGACCGGGTGCTCGGCCGCCGCGGTGGCCCCGCCACTGTTCGGTAGCTCAGGTCTCGGGCGAGCCCGGCGCCTCGGGTGTCGTGGCCGCCCGTAAGGCGGCCTCGTAGTTGAATTTGAGGCTACCCTGGAGCTCTCGCAGCCCTCGCACCTTGATCTGCAGACCCCCGCCCCGCCGAGCCATGTTGCCCATCAGTCCCGCGGTTTCCGCGATCCCGCTTAGGCTCAGTGCGCCCGCCTCCCCTTTGATCCGGTCCAGCAGCCTCGCCAGCCCGCGGACCACCACGTCGTCAGCCCGAAGCCCCGCCATTTCCTCGACGACCGCATGGATCCGGCCGAACCGGGGCGGGAGGCTCTGGAGATAGGCCAGCTGGGCCTGCTGACGGGACGACAGGTTGAGGGCCATCCCTGAATCTCTCGTACATGCGTTCCGTAGGGCAACAGGCAAGTTTCGGCCACCCGGCGCCGCGACGGCGCGTCCCATCGTCAACCACCCATGATACCCGCGGCCGGTGACCCACGGCGTCGCAGGACGGATGTCGAAATGGCGCGCCCGCAATCGACGATAGGGTAGCCGCCCGTCCTGTTCCATTTTTTCCCCGAGGGGAGTGGTTCCGTCCCATGAAGCTCTCGGATCTGTCGATTCGCCGGCCGGTACTCGCCAGCATGGTGAGCCTCGCCCTGGTGCTGTTCGGCGCCATCGGCTACACCTGGCTGGCGGTGCGCGAGTTCCCCGACGTGGACCCGCCGATCGTCTCGGTGACCACCGAGCTCCCGGGCGCCAACCCCCAGGTGGTCGAATCGGCGGTGACCGATATTCTGGAGGAGGAGCTGAGCACGGTCGAGGGGCTGCGTACCCTTACGAGCTCCAGCGCCGAAGGGTTCAGCAACATCACCCTCGAGTTCAACCTCGAGCGCGGGGTCGAGGCGGCCGCCCAGGACGTGCGCGACAAGGTCGCCCGGATCCGCGGCCGGCTGCCGGAAGACGTGCGCGAGCCGGTGGTGGCGAAGCAGGAGGCCGACGCGCAGCCGTTCTTCTGGCTCTCGCTCTCGGGCGCGAATTACGACCTGCTCCAGCTCTCCGACATCGGCGACCGGCTGGTCAAGGCGCGGCTGCAGACCCTGCCGGGAGTGGGCCGGGCCCAGATCTTCGGCGAGCGCCGGTTCTCGATGCGGGTCTGGCTCTCGGCCTCCGAGCTGTCGGCCCGCGGGCTCACCGTGCAGGACGTCCAGCAGGCCATTCGCAGCCGCAACGTGGAGGTGCCGGCCGGCCGGATCGAATCCGACCGCCGCGAGTTCACCGTCCGCTCGCTGGGCGAGCTCAAGACCCCGGGCGAGTTCGCCGAGCTGGTGGTGTCCAACGCCAACGGCGTGCTGGTCAAGCTCAAGGACCTCGGCCGGGTCGAGCTCGGCGCCGAGGACGAGCGCAGCGCCCTCCGGTTCAAGGGTACCTCGGCGGTGGCCATCGGCGTGGTCCGCCAGTCCAAGGCCAACATCATCCAGGTGGCCGACGCGATCCGGCACGAGCTGCCCCGGGTGCAGGAATCCCTGCCGCCGGGGGTGAAGCTGAGCATCGCGTTCGACGAGTCGATCTTCGTCTCCCGCTCGATCCGGGAGGCGGAGGAGACGCTCGTCATCGCCGCCGCCCTGGTGGTGATCATCATCTTCGTCTTTCTCCGGAACCTGCGGGCCACGATCATTCCCGGCCTCGCGATCCCCACGTCCATCGTCGCGACCTTCGCGATCATGTACTTCCTGGGCTTCTCGATCAACAACTTCACCCTGCTGGCGCTGACCCTGGCCATCGGCATCGTGGTGGACGACGCGATCATCGTGCTCGAGAATGCCTACCGCCACCAGGAGGAGCTCGGCGAAACCCCGGAGGCCGCCGCCACCAATGGGACTCGCGAGATCGGCTTTGCCGTCATCGCCACGACCATTTCGCTGGTGGCGGTGTTCACGCCGCTCGCTTTTCTCAAGGGCTCCACCGGCCGGCTGTTCAACGAGTTCGGCATCGCCGTGGCGGGCGCGGTGGTGATCTCCGGGTTCGTGGCGCTCACGCTCACGCCCATGCTCTGCGCCAAGATCCTCCGGGTGCCCCAGCGGCACGGGGCCATGTACCGGATACTGGAGAACGGCTTCAACGCGCTCGCCACGGGCTACGCCCGGACGCTCCGCGCCGCCGTCCGGCATCGGGGGATGATCGTCGGGGCGGTGGTCCTGCTCACCCTCGGCGCGGTGCTGGTGTTTCGCACGCTCAAGCGCGAGTTCGTGCCGCCCGAGGACAAGGGCTGGTTCTTCTCGATCATTATCGCGCCCGAAGGCTCCTCGCTGTCCTATACCGACGGCTACCAGCGGCAGGCCGAGGCGGTGCTGGCCAAGACCAAGGACGTGGACAGTTACTTCAGCGTGGTCAATATCGGGGACGGGGTGAGCCGGGGGATGATCTTTACCAACCTGGTGGACTTCACCCAGCGCACCCGGACCATTCAGGACATCATCGGCGAGGTCCAGGGCGGCTATTTCGGCATTCCCGGCGTGCTCGCCTTCGCCAACAATCCGCCGGCGTTCGGGTTCGGCAATCCGGTGCAGTTCGTGATCCAGAACCCCGACTTCGACCTGCTGGTGAAGGGCAACGACACGCTGCTCGCCCGGGCCCGCCAGGTGCAGGGGCTGATCAACGTGGACAGCGATCTCCGCGTCAACAAGCCGGAGCTCACCGTCAACTTCGACCGCGACCGGGCCGAGGATCTGGGCGTGCCGGTGGGCGACGTCGCCACCACGCTCCAGGTGCTCCTCGGCGGCAACCGCACCAGCACCTTCACCCGCAACAACAAGCAGTACGACGTGATCGTGCAGCTCGATCCCCGGGCCCGGGCCACGCCGAGCGACATGACCGGCCTCTACGTCCGGGGCCGCGGCGGCGAGCTGGTCAAGCTCGAGGCCCTGGCCAACGTGAAGGAGGGCGTCGGCCCCCGCGAGCTCAACCACTTCAACCGCGTCCGCGCCTCGACCCTCACGGCCGGCCTGGCGCCGGGCTTCACTCTCGGCGAGGCTCTCGACTCGCTCACCCGCATCGCCAACGAGGTGCTGCCCAAGGGCAGCAGCACGGCCCTCGCCGGCGAGTCGCGCGAGCTGGACGAGAGCGGCTCCTCGCTCTACTTCGCCTTCCTGCTGGCGCTGCTGGTGGTCTTCATGGTGCTGGCGAGCCAGTTCGAGTCGCTGGTCCACCCGTTCACCGTGCTGCTGGCGGTGCCGCTGGCGGTCACCGGCGCGCTGTTCACGCTCAAGATCGCCGGCGCCACGCTCAACCTGTACAGCCAGATCGGGATGATCCTGCTCATCGGGCTGGTCACCAAGAATTCCATCCTCCTGGTGGAATACATCAACCAGCTCAAGGAGCGCGGGCTCGGCACCGTCGAGGCGGCGCTCGAATCCGGACGCATCCGCCTGCGGCC
>JBBRGH010000269.1:0-4856 GCA_038240915.1 Gemmatimonadales bacterium
GGGCACGAGAGCTTCGGCCGCGTGGTGGAGACGGGGCCCAACGTGACCGAGCTGAGCGTCGGGGACTACGTGGTCGCCACGGTGCGACGGCCGGGGTCGAGCATCTACGACCAGATCGGCACCTACGACATGACCACCGACGACATGTACTACGAGCGGGGCATCAACCTCCGGCACGGCTACCTGAGCCAGTACTACGTGGACGACCCCGAGTACATCGTCAAGATTCCGCCGGGGCTCAAGGACGTGGCGGTGCTGCTGGAGCCGACCACCGTGGTGGAGAAGGGCATCGCCCAGGCGTACGAGATCCAGCGCCGGCTCCGGGTGTGGCGGCCGCGCAAGGCAGCGGTGATGGGGGCCGGCACCATCGGCCTGCTGGCGGCGCTGGTGCTCCGGCTCCGGGGTCTCGAGGTCACGGTGTTCGGCCGCACCCCGGCGCCCTACCTCAACTCCGATCTGATCCACGACCTGGGCGCGCGGTACGAGTCCACGACGATCACGCCGATCGGCGAGGGCTGCCGCCGGCATGGGCCGTTCGACCTGATCTTCGAGGCCACGGGCGCCTCGTCGGTGGTGTTCGAGAGCATGCGGGCGCTGGCCAAGAACGGGGTCCTGGTCCTGTCGAGCGTCACCGGCGGCGACCGGATGATCGAGGTCCCGGCCGACCGGATCAACCTGGAGTTCGTGCTGGGCAACAAGGTCATGGTCGGCACGGTGAACGCGAACCGGGAGTACTTCGAGTCGGGGGTGAAGGACATGACCCACGCGGAGTCGCAGTATCCGGGGTGGCTCGGGCGGCTGCTCACTCATCCGGTGAAGGGACTGGAGCAGTGGTCGCAGCTGCTCGACGCGCTGACCAGCGCCAAGGGCGCCATCAAGGTCTTCTGCGAAGTCGCGGAGGACATGTGATCGCGGCCGCGGCGCCGGCCCGGGTTCGCCCAGCCGCCTGGTCCCCCTTCTCCCGGCGGGAGGCCCGGCTCCGGCCGGAGTTCGCCCTCCGCTATCCGGGGTTCCGGCCCGGGACCTGGGAGCCGGCCGCGGTCATCGCCGACCGGGTGCTGGCGCAGGCGCTCCTGGGCGGCGGCGGCGGCATCCTCGGCCGGGTGCTGCTGGACGCCCACTTCGAGTTCCGGCACGGCACGGCACAGGGGGGCGAGCGCCATGGGCTCCGGATCCGGCGGGGTGCTGAGCCCCTGACCTGAGGTCCGCCGGCGGTCTGGCGCCCGCGGCGGGCAGAGCACAATATCAAGCGATCCGAGCGGACGACCGGTCCGCTCGCGGTGCAGGCCTGTGCCCCAGCCGCCGGATCGCCCATGCTCGTCATTCGCCACAAGAGTACCGGGAAGCCGCTGCACGAGCTGGCTGGTGACGTCCTCCGGGGAGCCACGCTGGACCACTTGGTCCTGCTGGGCGCCGACCTCCGCGGGGCCGATCTCCAGGGTGCCGACCTCTGGGGCACCGACCTCTGCCTGGCCGACCTGCGGGACGCCCGGCTCGACGGTGCCGACCTCCGCGGCGCCGACCTCACCTTGAGCACCCTGTCCGGCGCGAGCTTCGACCGCGCCAACCTGGCCGATGCCAGGCTCCAGGGGTGCAACCTCGAGGTCGCCGGGATCGCCGGCACGCGGTTCCAGGGCGCCGATCTCTCGCGGGTCAACCTCAAGAACTCCAACCTGTCCGGTTGCACCTTCGACGACGCCGAGATGCGGCGGATCGACCTGACCCACACGAACCTGTCGGCCGCGACGTTCACCGGAGCCAACCTGACCGAGGCAAACCTCAACTACGCGAACCTCCGCGAGGTCCGGCTGGACGGGGCGATGCTGGTGTGCGCGATGTGCACGGGGGTGGACCTGCGAGGAGCCTGCCTGCGGGACGCGGAGCTGGCGGGGGCGCTGGTGAGCGGAGCGCTGCTCGAGGGGGCCGACCTGACGCTGGCGCACCTGTCGGGGACCGTGTTCGCGCGTTGCCGCGACCTTCACCAGGCAATCGGTCTGGAGACGGTCACCTGGGTCAACGCGATCTGCCTCGATACCGCCACGCTGCGTCACTGCTTCGCGGGGCTGGGACCGCAGTTCCTGGAGGGAGCCGGCCTCGAGCCGCCCGAAATCGCGGCTCTCGTCGCACTGTATGGCGCCGCGGCGCCGCGGACGACACCGGCGACAGGCCCGGCCGGCGAGCCGGCCACCGCGGGCGCAGGGTCGGCAAGCTAGATCTGCTGGTCGCCGCCCTCCCCCGCCGAGAGCTGCGCCAGGATCCGGGTCAGCAGATCCGAGGGCGGCGCGGCGAGATGCCGCAGCTTCTGCTTCACCCCCTCGAGCACGCTCGCCTCGAAGGTGAACTCCTGGGTACAGGAGTAACAGATGCGGAGGTGGTCCTCGATCTGCCGCATGTCGTCCGGACTAAGACGACGGTCGAGATAGTCGTCGAGGCGGCGGAACGCGTCCTCGCAGGTGTGGCGGTGCAGGCGGTGGCTCATGCGTCCGTCTCGGCGAGGGGTGCGCTCACGATTCCGTCTTCCTGGGCGATCTGCCATAGGGCTTTCTGCAGCATCTTGCGACCTCGATGCAGGCGCGACCGGACCGTCCCGACCGGACAGTCCAGGGTCCTGGCGATCTCTTCGTAGCTCAAGTCTTCCATGAAATACAGCGTGGACACGACCCGGTACTCGTCCGGCAGCCGTTGAATGGCCGCGACGACGCGCTCGGTGCCGAGGGCGTCGAGCAATTGCGCGGCCGGATCGGGCCCCTGGGTCGGGAAGCCCGCCTCGCCGGCCCGGGCATAGATGTAGAGGTCCGGGGTGTCGTCGATGTCCGAGGTGACCGGCCGGCTCTTCTCCCGGCGACGCCGCGAGAAGTAGCAGTTGGTCATGATCTTGAGGAACCAGGCCCGAAAGTTCGTGCCGGGCATGAACGACCCGAAGGCGCGGTGGGCCAGGAGGGCCGCGTCCTGCACCAGATCCTCCGCGTCCGCCTGGTTCCGGCACAGCCGCATGGCCACCCCGTAGGCCGTCCCGAATACCGCCGCGAAGAGCGACTCGAACGACGACGCATGGGCGTCGAGGCTCAGGGTGACAGCCGGCTGACCGACCTCGGACTGGGACAAAAAGGGCACGCGGTTTCCGGCTCAGGGAGCACGGGGCAGGCGCCGGACCTCCGGCGGCAACCCCGATGCCGATTGTGGGTGAAATGCCGGGGGCGGTCACGGAGTTCCCGCCGTGGCGCGGGGCGGCCGGGTGCCCTCGCCCTCCCCCTTCCCGACCGTTAATCCGTAAGTCGCTTACAAGAATGATCTTACGGCGCTGTGCCTGGGCCGCGCAGTCGCTGCAGCAGGCCGGGCAGATTCTGAATCACGATGATCCGGCTGCCGGGGCTCCGGCGGACCATCGCGAAGGTGCGGCCGTCAGGGGAGATGTCGTAGTTGGCGTGCGGCGCGGCCCCGACCATGTCGGGAATCGAAAACAGAACCCGTTGGCCCACCACCTCGAGCACGGGCTGGGTCCGCAGGCTGGCCGAAGCGAGCCGGACGTCGCTCCCCAGGATGGTGCGATAGAAGAGCTCGCGGCCGTCCGGCGCCCACACCGGCTCGGAGCCGCCGTCCTGGGAGACCTGAAGCTGATCGCCCTCGTCGCCCAGCGGCTGGACGTACACCTCCTGGCGGCCGGACTTGTCGGAGGTGAACGCCAGCCAGCGGCCATCCGGCGACGGCACCCCGTAGCCCTCGCGATAGGGACTCGCCGCGAGCGGCTCGATCGGTCCGTGGCCGCCGTTGGCGATCCGGATGATGTCGGACCGGGAGTCGCCCCGGGTGTTGCTGCCGTCGGTGATGAGCGCGCTGCCGTCGCGGAGCCAGGTGCCGGGATAGTTGATCTCCAGGCTCGCGAGCAGCGATTCGGCCGGCTCGGTGCTGCCCGGCCGGGTGCGGTAGACCCCCGACACCCCGCTCTTGAACGAGAGGTAGGTAATCTTCCGCCCGTCCGGGGTCCAGCTTGCGTCGTGGCCGTCGTGGTCGAACGAGGCCCGGCTCAGGCTCTTCTGGTCGAGCGAGTAAATCCAGACATCGCGCCCTTCGGCCGTGGTGATGTCGAGCGAGAGCCGGCGCCCGTCGGGGGCGAAGTGGGGTGCGTGGAGGTTCATCTGCTCGGCGATGACGGTCTGCACCGTGCCCTTGCGATCGAGCAGCACCAGCGAGCGCGGCGTCTCCGGGATGTAGGCCAGGGTGCCGTTGTCCGCGACCGCGAACTGGGCGGCGCCGGTGCCGGTAAGCGCCACGCCGGTCGCGACCGGGGTGGCCGGCCCCGTCAGCCGCCGCCGCTTCGGGTCGAAAGGCGTGGCGGTGAGGCTGCCGTCAGGCAGCACGCTCAGCAGCTCGCCGCCCACCACCCGGAGCTCGACCACCGGCCCCTCGACCAATGGCGCGGTGGAGTCGGTGACCAGGTCCAGCAGCAGTCCGGGCCCGTTGGAGGTCCCGCTGGGCGCGAGCACCACCAGGGCAGTCCGGGCGTCGAGCAGCTGCTGGAACCGCAGGCCGGCCGTCCGGCGGGGCGGCAGCGGGAGCGTGGAGTCGGTCGTCGTGAGGCGGGCGATGCCGTCGGCGTTCGGCTGGGTGAACCAGAAGACGCCGTCGGGACCGAAGGTGCCGTTGAGAAAGGCGGGGTTGACCGGCACCACGCGGGGGGAGCCCCCCGCGAGCGGGAGGCGCTGGGTCGCGATGGGCGTGACGCCGATGAGCGCGCGGCCGTCCGGTGTGATCGAGGGGCCGGACATCCCGAGCGAGCCGCCGATCTCGATCGGCGCGGTGGCGTCGAGCCGCTGGAGGAAGAGGGAGACCTCGCTCTGGGCTGCCTGGCCGACGTA
>JBBRGH010000270.1:0-4853 GCA_038240915.1 Gemmatimonadales bacterium
ATCCCCAGCAATCCGGTCCGGGTCATGGACCAGCTGATCACCTCGCTCGAGCTGCTGCGGGAGCGGCACGGCTTCGCGGGCTACATCCACGTCAAGCTCGTGGCGGGCGCCGAGCCGGCGCAGATCGAGCGGCTCACGGCACTGGCCACCCGGGTGTCGCTCAACCTCGAGGCGCCCTGCGGCAACATCTCACCCAGATCGCCCCGGAGAAGAGTCTGCCGGTGGCGCTGGAGAATCTGGAGCGGGTCCGAGCCATCGTGCTCGCGGAGCGCACCGCGCGGGCCCAGGGCCGGCCGGCCGATCCGCTGCACCCGGGCGGGGTGGCCGGGATGACGACCCAGTTCGTGGTCGGCGCCACGCCCGACACGGACCGCACCCTGCTTCAGACAGTGGCCAGGCTCCAGGCGGGCGGCGGCATTCATCACGCGCACTTCAGTGCCTTCCGGCCGATCGTGGACACGCCGATGGAGAACGTCGCCGCGGCGCCCGCCCTCCGGGAGCACCGTCTCTATCAGGCCGACTACCTGCTGCACGACTACGGCTTCGGCGCCGACGAGGTCGTGTTCGAGCCCTCGGGCAATCTGCCGCTCTCGCTCGACCCCAAGGCGGCGTGGGCCCTGGCCCATCCGGAGCGGTTTCCGGTGGAGGTGACCCGGGCGCCGTACGAGGAGCTGGTGCGGGTGCCGGGCATCGGGCCCGGCTCGGCGCGACGGCTGGTGGCGGAGCGGGCCACCCTCACCCTCCGGAGCCTGGCCGATCTCCGTGGCCTCGGGGTGGTCGCCACCCGCGCGGCCGGCTTTCTCACGCTCCGCGGTCGCCGGCTGCAGTCGGCCCGCTGGACCGAGCAACTGGGTTTCTGGGCCCCCGAGACCGAGACCGGCCGCTATCACCTCACCTACCAGGTGAGTCCCGGCACCTTCCGCTGAGCCCGGGGGGGCGGAACCGGGGGCCCGGGACGCGACTTGACAGAATTAGATAGTTCGATAAACATTGAACTGTGACTACTCGGCGGGAGCCCCGGATCACGGGTCGGCAGTTCGAGCTGATCGCCAAGGCGCTGGCGGATCCGCGCCGGATGGCGCTGCTGGAGACCATTGCCGCCGAGGGGGCCTGCCCCTGTCAGCGGCTGCGGGATCAGTTCCCCGTGTCCAAGGCGACCATCTCGCATCACATCAAGGAGCTGGTGCGGGCGGGGTTGGTGGATGCGCGGAAGGCGGGCCAGTTTCTGCACTGCGAGGTCCGGCGCGACGTGCTGGGCGCCTATACTGCCGAGCTGCTCCGCCGGACTGGCCGGAGCAATGGCGGCTAGGGCGGGTCCGGCGCGGCCTGCGCCGGCGCAGGGTGGGCCAGAAATCGTGAGCACGAAATCGTTAGATAGTTGTCAAACCATGGTAACACGCCGCGGCCCCCGTTTGGGGCCGCACGCACTCAGGGAGGATGGCATGCCGTCCCGGTCGCTTCTGCTGGTCAGTGGCTTGTGGTTCTCGGGTGTCCTGCTCGGCTGTTCCGCCAATCCCCTTGCGCCGCCCCCACCCGCCGCGGTCTCCGTGGCCCCGGTGCTGCAGCGCGACGTCTCCGAGTGGGACGAGTTCAGCGGGCGGCTGGAGGCGGTGGACCAGGTGGAGATCCGTCCCCGGGTCAGCGGCTACATCAAGCGCGTCACCTTCACCGAGGGCCGCGAGGTCAAGAAGGGCGAGGTGCTCTTCGAGATCGATGCCCGGGAATACCAGGCCGACCTGGAGCGGGCGCAGGCCCAGCTGGAACAGGCCCGCACCGCCGCCGACCTGGCTCAGCGCGAGGTGGACCGGGCCCGGAAGCTGGTGAACGTGCAGGCCATCTCCCGCGAGGAGTTCGACAGCCGGACCAGCGCCCAGGCCAACGGCGCCGCCGCCGTCAAGGCCGTCGAGGCCGCGGTCGCTACCGCCCGGCTCAACCTGGGCTGGACCGGGGTGCGCTCGCCGATCAACGGCCGGGTCAGCCGCGCCGAGGTCACCGAGGGCAACCTGGTGCAGTCCGGCCCGCCCGATGCCACCCTGCTCACCACGGTGGTCTCGCTCGACTCGATGTACCTCTACTTCGACAGCGACGAGCAGACCTACCTGCGCTACTCCGGCCGGGCCGCGGCCGCCGGCAACCGCGGCTGGCGCGACGCCCGCTTCCCGGTCTATCTCGGCCTGGCCAACGAGACCGGCTTTCCTCACGAGGGGCACCTGGACTTTGTGGACAACCGGATCGATCCGGCCAGCGGCACCATCCGGACCCGCGCCATCTTCAGCAACCGCGACCGCCGCTTTACGCCTGGCCTGTTCGCCCGGGTAAAGCTGGTGGGCAGCCAGCGCACGCCTGCCCTGCTGGTGCGGGACGCGGCCATCGGCACCGACCAGGACCGCAAGTTCGTCCTCGTCCTCGGCCCGGGCGACAGCCTGGCTTACCGGCCGGTCGAGATCGGCCGGCTCAATGAGGGGCTGCGGATCGTACGCTCCGGGATCAAGGCCGGCGACCGGGTGGTGGTCAACGGGCTGATGCGGGTGCGGCCGGGCATGAAGGTCACACCGACGGTGGTCGCCATGGTGCCCGACTCGGCCGAGGCCACCGGGATGGTGCGGGATTCGTCCGCCGCCGTCGCGGAGCGCTAGACCATGCGCCTGTCACGCTTCTTCATCGACCGCCCGATCTTCGCCGGCGTGCTCTCGATCGTCATCTTCATCGCGGGCCTGATCGCGATGGTCTCACTCCCGGTGAGCGAATATCCCGACGTGGTGCCCCCGTCGATCGTGGTCCGGGCCATCTATCCCGGCGCCAATCCACGGGTGCTGTCCGAGGCCGTGGCCACGCCGCTGGAAGAGCAGATCAACGGCGTCGAGCACATGCTGTACATGTCGTCCCAGGCCACCTCGGACGGCGTGCTCACCCTGACCGTGACCTTCCGGGTGGGAACCGACGTGGACCTGGCCCAGGTGCAGGTCCAGAACCGGGTGAGCCAGGCGCTGCCCCGGCTGCCCGATGAAGTGCGCCAGCTGGGCGTGACCACGGTGAAGAGCTCGCCCAACTTCATCATGGTGGTCCACCTCGTCTCGCCCGACAACCGCTACAACATCGTCTACCTCCGGAACTACGGCCTGCTCCAGATCAAGGACGTGATCGGCCGGATTCCCGGCGTGGGCCAGGTCCAGATCTTCGGCGGCGGCGACTACGCGATGCGGGTGTGGCTCGACCCGGGCAAGGTGGCGGCGCGTGGGCTCACGGCCAGCGATGTCGTGGCCGCGATCCGGGAGCAAAACGTCCAGGTGGCCGCCGGCGTGGTGGGTGCCCCGCCGATGCCCGTGCCGGTGGACTACCAGCTCAGCGTCAACGCGCGGGGCCGGCTGCTGGACGAGAAGGAGTTCGGCGAGATCATCCTCAAGACCGGCGCCGACGGGGAGATCACCCGCCTGCGGGACGTGGCCCGGATCGAGCTGGCCGCCGGCGATTACGCGCTGCGCTCGATGCTGGACAACCAGGACGCCGTCGGCATCGGCATCTTCCAGGCCCCCGGGTCGAACGCGCTCCAGCTTTCGACCACCGTCCGACGGACCATGGAGGAGCTGAAGAAGAACTTCCCCCAGGGCGTCGAGTACCGGATCGTCTACGATCCGACCATCAACGTGCGTGACGGCATCCGCGAGGTGGTGAAGACGCTGTTCGAGGCCATCCTGCTGGTGGTCTTCGTGGTGGTGCTGTTCCTCCAGACCTGGCGGGCCTCGGTCATCCCGCTGGTGGCCGTCCCGATCTCGATCGTCGGCACCTTCGCCATCCTGCTCGGCTTTGGCTTCTCGATCAACACCCTGTCGCTCTTCGGGTTGGTGCTCGCCATCGGGATCGTGGTGGACGACGCCATCGTGGTCGTCGAGAACGTCGAGCGCAACATCGAGGCGGGGCTGTCGCCCCGGGACGCCTCCTACAAGGCGATGGACGAGGTGAGCGGTCCGATCATCGCCATCGGGCTGGTGCTCGGCGCCGTGTTCGTGCCGGTGGCATTCCTGAGCGGCCTCACCGGCGAGTTCTACCGCCAGTTCGCCCTCACCATCGCGTTCTCCACCGTGATCTCGGCGGTGAACTCGCTGACCCTGAGCCCGGCCCTGAGCGCCATCCTGCTCAAGCCGCGCCACGCTCCGCCGGACCGGCTCACCCGGATCCTGGACCGGAGTCTCGGCTGGCTCTTCCGCCCGTTCAACCGGGCCTTCACCGCCGGCTCGGCCCGCTACGGCGCGGCGGTGGCGAGCCTGCTCCGGCGGAGCGGCATCGCCCTCGCGGTCTACGCCGTGCTGGTGGGGCTCACGCTGGTCGGCTTCAACAAGGTGCCGCACGGCTTCGTGCCGACCCAGGACAAGCAGTACCTGGTGGCGTTCGCCCAGCTGCCGGACGGGGCCACCCTCGACCGGACCGAGAAGGTCATCCGCCAGATGTCCGACATCGGCCGCAAGCAGCCCGGGGTGGAGAATGCCGTGGCCTTCCCCGGCCTCTCGATCAACGGCTTCGTCAACGCCCCCAACGCCGGCATCATCTTCTTCACTCTGAAGAAGTTCGAGGAGCGGCACGGGAAGGACGAATACGGCCTCAACATCGCCGGGGCACTCAACGGCAAGTTCTCGGCGATCCAGGACGCGTTCGTGGCCGTGTTCCCCCCGCCGCCGGTCAACGGCCTGGGCACGGTGGGCGGCTTCAAGCTCGAGCTGGAGGACCGGGCCGGGCTGGGCGAGGCCGCGCTGAACGATGCCACCCAGGCGCTGCTCGAGCGTGCGTACCAGACGCCGGAGCTCGCCGGGATCTTCTCCAGCTATCGGATCAACGTACCGCAGCTCGAGGTCGAGGTG
>JBBRGH010000271.1:0-4848 GCA_038240915.1 Gemmatimonadales bacterium
GGTAGAGCTGTCCGTCCCAGAAGAGGCCAGCACCCGTGAGGTCGGGGCCAGCGAGCTCGGGATGCCAGGCCCGCACGGTGGCGGCCGACAGGAGCCAAGCCGGCGGGATCTGCCGTTCGGGGTCAGGAATGCCCCGGTTCCGGTCGGCGGTGAGACCGTTCAGGAGCAGGAAGGCCGCCCCCAGCGCCTCGGCGCCGCGAAGGCCATGGCCGGACGTCGGCACCAGGACGGGCAGCGGGTGCACCAGGTGCGGGGCGATCCGCAGCAGCGCCGATCGCTCCCGGCACGACTCGCGCACCCGCGGCAGGTCGAGGTGCTGCAGGTAGCGGATCCCGCCATGGACCACCTTGAGCGAGTTCGCCGAAGTCGCTCCCCCGAAATCCCCGCGCTCGAGCAGCGCCACCGAGAGGCCGCGCTGAGTCGCGTCCCAGGCCGCGGCGGCGCCGCAGATGCCACCGCCCACGATCACGAGGTCGAACTCGCGGTCCGCGAGGTGCTGGAGATTGCGTCCGCGCGCACACATACGGGACACCTTGAGGTGTTGGGAACCGGGAAGATCTGCGGCAGAGACTGAAGAGGATCTGAAGATGGGCGGAAGATCGGCTCACGGGAGTGAAGGGAGGTATCCGGCCGCAAGGAGCTCGATCGGGCGTTCGATCGGATGCTGGTGCCTCGGTTCCTGACGGAGCCGCTCCTGCCGCCGGTCCGTTCGAGACCACGGGGGCGGAGTGGATTCCGGCGCTGGACATGATCGAGACTGCCACGGAGTATGTCCTGCGGCTCGAAGTCCCCGGCATCCACAAGGAGAACCTGGACGTCAACCTCACCGGTGAGCTGTTGACCATCACCGGTAAGAGGGAGTACGCTCCAGAGCTCGAGGGGGAGGGCTATCTGGTGAAGGAGCGCGCGTTCGGGAAGTTCGCCCGCACGATCCGCGTGTCGACGCCGGTGGCCGAGAAGAAGGTGCTGGCCGAGTATCGGGATGGCGTCCTGCTGGTGCATCTGCTGAAGGAGACCCCGGCGCCCGCCACGAGGATCCGGATCAAGCAGGTCCAGCTCCCTTTCCTCAGCAACCCGGGCTCCCACCCGGGTTTTTAAGGCCGCACGGGGTGCCCGCGAGGCGCCGGCTGATACGCCGGGAGTGGGAAGACCGCTTCATGGGCCTTTCAGCACCGATTCAGCCGCCACGGTGCAGGTTCCTCGTGTCACTCTACGCGAGGATCCCATGACAGTCGCCGAGCTCATGCAGCGCGATATCAAGACGGTCGGCAGCGAGGCCAGTCTTGCCGAAGCCATCGTCTCCCTAGCGGACGCGCACGTCTCCGGCATGCCCGTCGTGGACGGGACCGGGAGGGTCGTCGGCGTCCTGTCCACCACTGACGTGCTGACCGCCGAAGCGGAGGCCGATGATCCGGCAGCGCGACAGACCCTCTTCGAGTACACGGCGGTGCGGGACATCATGACGCCCCGCCCCTTTACGATCGCGCCAGGCGACGACATCCGTGACGCGGCGCGCCAGATGCTCTACGCGGACGTGCATCGAATCTTCGTCGTCAAGGGCGGCCAGGTTGTCGGCATCATCTCCACGACGGACATCGTCCGGGCGGTTGCCACGGGCCGGCTGTAGGGCCGTCGCCTGAAGAAAGCTTCATGAAGAGACAACCACGGCTTCACGGGTCGGTCGCTACACTCTCACGCGTCCGTCGCCGGTTTCGCCGCCTGTACCGAGACCAAGAGGAAGAGATCGAGTGGGAGTCGAGCCGGGCCGGGAGGTGAAGGCCTGGCCTACAACGGCCAGGTCCCCGGCCCCCAGATCCGCGTGCGCGAGGGCGACCGCGTGCGGGTCAAGCTGATCAACAAGCTCTCGCAGTCCCCCGCGACCCACTTCCACGGCGTCGAGCTGCCGAACGACCAGGACAGCGTTGCCTACATCACGCAGCCTCACGGCTACACGCTCAACGGCAAGGGGTTCCCGGCCACCGAGCCGATCGTCTGCAAGCAGGGGCAGACGGTGCGCGTGCAGTTCATGAACGAAGGCATGATGATCCACCCGACGCACCGGCACGGCATGCACATGACGGTCATCGCGAAGGACGGTTGGGATCAGCCGGCGCCGTGGAAGCGCGACACCCTGAACATCGCGCCCGGCGAGCGGTATGATGTCCTGGTGAAGGCCACCAACCCGGGGACCTGGGCGTTCGCTGCCACATCCTGCCGCACGCCGAGTCGGAGCAGGGGATGTTCGGCATGGTGACGGCGCTGGTGGTGCAGACGACCGGCATGGCCTGAGCCTCGAAGGGCCAGTCGGAATGCCCACGCAGACCCGGTGGCTGGTCAGGGCGGCGCTGGTCTGGCTGGTCGCCGGCCTGATGCTCGGCGTGGCGATGCAGCTCCCCCCGGCCGCGCAGCTTCCGCTGCTGCGTGCCGCTTGGCCCACCTACCTGCACGTCTTGACCGTGGGCTGGCTGACCCAGCTCATCATAGGCGTCGCGCTGTGGCTCTTTCCCAGGCATTCCGCCGCGCAGCCACGCGGGAGCGAACCGCTGGCGTGGGTGACGTTTGCGTGCCTGAACCTCGGCCTGCTTCTCCGCGTGCTGGGGGAGCCGGGCCGGGCGCTCGGCTACGACACGCACCTCGCCCTGCTGGTCTCCGCCGTCGCCCAGCTCGTCGCCGTCGGGACGTTCGTGCTGAACGTCTGGCCGCGCGTCCGGAAGCGGTAGCGTGACCCGCCCGGGTGGCCGGCACTAGCGTGCCGCGTCTCAGCGTCTGGCTGATCCGCACGGCCCTGGTCGCGCTCACGGCGGGTGCTGTACTCGGTGCCCTCATGCTCGCCGCGCCTGGCGCCCTCAGCGTAGCGCGGTGGCGGCCATTGCACGCCGAGCTGCTGCTGGTGGGCTGGACGGTCCAGCTCGCCTTTGGGGTTGCGTATTGGATCCTGCCCCGCTTCCGAGGCGGCGCCGAACGAGGGCACGACGAGCTGGGCTGGGCGGCCTTCGCGCTGGTGAACTTGGGCGTGATCCTGGTAGGTGTGGGACGCTCGGTGGCGGGGTGGGAGCCGTGGGCGCTCGCGGGCCGCGGCGCCGAAGCGCTGGCGGCGCTGGCCTTCGCGGCGCACGCCTGGCCCAGGGTGAAACCGTTTCGCTGACCCCCCGGGCAGCGCTCTACTATTCCCGCCCCTTCCCCGAGCAACAGTCGATTCGCCTGTAGATACCCGCGCGGCGCCCTTCGGCGCACTCTCACCCGGCCCGTCCCATTTCGACGCGGCCCGGGCTCGGCGCTGTACGGCGCCAACGCCTTCAGCGGCGTCGTCAACATCACCACGCCCACCGCGCGCGAGGCGATCGGCCCCAAGTTGTGCGGCCCGCCGGCCGCGTGACCCGGCCCGCCGCGGCGACCCTTCTTCTTCGCGCGCCGCGGCCCGCCGGGCGGTATACCAGCACCGGCACGTCCGCGCCGCGCACCACCTTGTCGGCCACGCTGCCGAGCGCGAGCCGCCGGAGTCCGCCGCGTCCGTGCGTGGCGATCACGATACCCGCCACCCGCTCCGGGCGCGCCGCCTCGAGAATCGAGTCGGCAGCGGACCAGCCACGGGAGGACACGCCCGTGGCCTGGATGCCCTGTCCGTGCAGCTCCTCGACGATGTCGTCCATGTAATCCTGTGCCTGTGTGCGCCACATCGTGGTGAGGTCTTCGTCGAATGCGGATGGCAGTGGGAGCGGCAGCGACGGATCGGCCGACAGGAGGATCGGCCGCACGACCTGGAGGAGGGCGAGCTCCGCGTCCCACGCCCGCGCCAGCAGCACTGGTACCTCGAGAGTGCGGATCAGATAATCGGCGAGGCTGCCCAGCCACGCGCGCCGGACCCCGCCCCGCCCGTGCGTGGACATGACCGGTCCCGGAGGCGTCGGAGAGATAGCGGACCGCTGCCCAGCGGGTCCAGAAGTCAGCGCCGGGCTCGGCCGCCGGATCGAGGAAGCGGCGGGTCTCCTCGACCCAGGTGGTGTGGATCGGGCGAGCACCGCCTCGAGCGGCTCGTCACCGCGGGGGAAGGACGTCGTGGTCGGTGTGCGCATGCGTGGTTTCGTGTTGAATGACGGTTCGATGCTGTCCGCCAACGGTGAAGGAATCGTGAAGGCCCGGGGAAGATGCCTTCGGCGCCCTCCCGGCCTCCCCAAACATCGATTCCTCCGGCCCTCACGCTTCCTTCATGCAGGCGGCCGCATACTAGGCAGGGCTGGCAAAAGGCGGTGAAGCACCTGAAACGCCCGCCGGCAGGAGGAAGCGATGTCCGCACTATTCAATGATCGCCACGACGCGGGCCGGCAGCTCGCCGCGCGCCTGCAGTCGCTCGCGGGACGTCCTGGCCTGCTGGTGCTGGGCCTGCCCCGGGGCGGCGTGCCGGTGGCCGGCGAGGTCGCCGCCGCACTCGATGCCGCGCTGGAGGTCTTCGTCGTGCGAAAGATCGGCATCCCCGGTCACGAGGAGCTCGCGATGGGCGCGGTGGCCTCGGGCGGCGTCCGGGTCGTGAACCAGGACGTCGTGCGCATGACAGGGATTTCCCGGCGCGATTTCGACGACGTCACGGCCATGGAGCTGCGCGAGGTGTCGCGCCGGGAGCGTGAGTACCGCGCGGACCGTCCGTTCCCCGATCTCCGGGGGGCGACAGTCATCCTGGTCGATGACGGCGTCGCCACCGGCTCGACCATGCTTGCCGGCGTGCACGCCCTCCGCCAGCTCGGGCCCGTCGCGGTGATCGCGGCGGCCCCGGTAATGGCCCGCGAGGCCTACCATACGCTGGCCGCCGCTGCCGATCGGTGCGAATGCGTGGCCATGCCGGAGCCCTTCTAC
>JBBRGH010000272.1:0-4838 GCA_038240915.1 Gemmatimonadales bacterium
ACCGGCAATCCCGGCTGCCTGATGCAGATCGGCGCCGGCGTCCGGGCCGCCGGCCTGCCGATCCGGGTGGCCCACCCGGTGGAACTGCTGGACGAGAGCTATCGGGCGGGCGGCAGGTATTGAGACCGCGCCGCCCCGACCGCTTACCCTGTCCACTTCACTCGGTTATACCTTCCACATGACCGCGGCCATTCTGTTCGACTTCAACGGCGTCATCGTCGATGACGAGCCGCAGCATTGCCAGGCGCTCATCGCGACGCTGGGCGAACAGGGCATCGCGCTCGATCGCGACGGCTACTACCGCGAGTATCTCGGCTTCGACGACCGCGAGTGCTTCCGCTTCAGCTTCGCCCGGATCGGTCGGCCGGCCGACGAGGCGGCACTGCAGGCGGCCATCGAGCGGAAGAACGTCCACTACCAGCGCACCATCCGCCAATCGCTCACCCTGGTGCCCGGGGCCGAAGACTTCATCGAGTCCGCGGCGCTCGATGGGCTTCAGCTCGCCATCGTGAGCGGCGCCCTCCGCCGCGAAGTCGAGCTGGTGCTCGACCTGGCCGGCCTCCGGGCCCACTTCAGCGAAATCGTCGCCGCCGAGGACGTCACCGCCTGCAAGCCGGATCCCCAGGGGTACAACCGGGCCCGCGCGGCGCTCGCCATCGCTCCCAACCGCTGCGTGGTGGTCGAGGACTCGTTGCCCGGCCTTGCCGCTGCCCGCGCGGCGGGCCTTCGCTGCGCCATGCTCTCCACCTCGCACGGCGAGGAGGCCTGCGCCGGTGCCGACCTGGTCTGGCGCGACTTTACCGGCAAAGAGCCCGCCGAGCTGCCCTGGGCCCACGCCCATGCCTGAGCTCGATCTCCATCTCGACCGCGGCCGGCTCGACCGGGTCCGCCACGGCGCCACCGTCATCGCCACCGCGCCGGCCGTGTTCCGGATCGCCGGGCCCGGCGCGCTCACCTGTCTCCAGGGCCTGCTGACCAACGACCTGGAGCAGCCGGGCGACGGCAGCATCGTCTACGGCGCGCTGCTCACGCCCAAGGGGATGATCGTGGTGGACGCCTGGGCCCTCCGGCAGGGCGACACCTTCACCCTGATCGTGCCGCCCGCCGGACGGGCGCCGGCCCAGGAGCTGTTCACCCGCCAGCTCCCGCCCCGGCTGGCCCGGGCCACCGACCTCACCGGCCAGGCCACCGTCGCCTGGCTGGTCGGCGGCCACGGCTTCCAGGTGCTGGCCAAGTCGGGCGTGGGCACGCCGGAGGCGGCGGGCCGGGTCGTGTCGGTGGGCGGCGAGCTCAGTCCGGTGGCCGTGGCGCTGGCGCCGGAGTCGGCGCCGTTCGTGGCCCTGGCGGTGGGGCTCACCCCGGCGGTCGAGCCGCTGGTGAGCCGGTTGGTCGCCGCGGGCGCGGCCGCGGGCGAAGAGTGCGACCTCCACGCCCTCCGGCTGCTCTGCGGCTGGCCGGCGCTCGGCGTCGAGATCGACGAACGGACCCTTCCCCAGGAAGTGCGGTACGACGAGATCGGCGGCGTGTCCTACACCAAGGGCTGCTACACCGGGCAGGAGACCGTCGCCCGGCTCCACTTCCGCGGCCACACCAACCGCGAGCTCCGCGGCCTCAAGTGGACCGACGCCGACCCGCTCGACGGCCGGGCCGTGGTCCACGGCGAAAAGGACGTCGGCCGCGTTCGCTCCACCCTGACGCTGGAGGACCGGGTGCTCGGGCTGGGGCTGCTCCGGCGGGAGGTGGGACCGGGGGAGACGGTGGTGGCCGGTGGCCGGCCCGCCACGGTGGTGGCCCTGCCGTTCGGGGCCGACGAGGTGGATGGGTGACCAACGACAACGGGCCCGGGAACTGTCCGGGGCCCGCTGGCGACGGTGGACCGGCTGCCTACTTGTGCATGCTGTCCCGGGCCATCGTGGAGTCGGACGACATCATCGAGCTGTCGTGCGACATGCCGCCCATGCCGCCCATGCCGGTGTCGGCGGCGGCGGGCGCCATGGCGGCGGTGTCGGCGGCCGGGGCGTCGGCCTTCTTCTCACCACAGCCCACCAGCACCAGCATTGCGGCCAGCATCATGGTCTTCTTCATCGTCGCTCCAGATACGCTAGGGTTGGGCACTGCACCTTGTTGGGTCAGGATCCACGGTCGCCGGGTACGGCGCCGAACCTAAGCCGGAGCAACGTTTTGTCAAGCACCTGCCGGGCGGCTCGGCCCCCGGTGGGGCCCGTGTCTAATCGAGCAACACCATGGACAGTAACACCTTACGCATAACAGGACGGCCGACGGACCAACCATGACCCATACCACCCTTCCCCGCACGCTCGGCGAACTCAGGAACAGCCCCTGGGCTGAGGCGCCGCTCCGCGGCCGGCCGGTCCGGGACGAGATCCGGACCAACCTCCTGGCCCGGCTGGCCGGCGGCGGACCGCTCTTTCCCGGCATCGTGGGCTACGAAGACACCATCCTGCCCCAGATCGTCAACGCGCTCCTGGCCCGCCACCACTTCATCCTCCTCGGGCTCCGGGGTCAGGCCAAGAGTCGCATCCTCCGCGAGCTGACCGGTTTGCTCGACGAGCGGATCCCGATCGTGGCCGGCAGCGAGGTCAACGACGACCCGTTCGCCCCCATCTCCAAGTTCGCCCGCGAGCGGCTGGAGGAGTGCGGCGAGGCCACGCCGGTCGGCTGGCTCCGGCGCGACCAGCGCTATGTCGAGAAGCTGGCGACGCCCGACGTCACCATCGCCGACATCATCGGCGACGTGGACCCGATCAAGGCCGCCCGCGGCGGGCACCTGCTGAGCGACGAGCTGACCATGCACTTCGGCCTGCTGCCGCGGGCCAATCGCGGCATCTTCGCCATCAACGAGCTACCCGATCTCAGCGGCAAGGTCCAGGTCGGTCTGTTCAACATCATGCAGGAGGGCGACGTCCAGATCAAAGGCTACCCGGTGCGGCTGCCGCTGGACGTGCTGCTCGCCTTCACCGCCAATCCGGAGGACTACACCGCCCGCGGCAAGATCATCACGCCGCTCAAGGACCGGATCGGCTCCGAGGTCATCACCCACTACCCCCGCACCGTCCAGCTGGGGATGGAGATCACCGCCCAGGAGGCCTGGACCGGCCGGGGCGGCGCCCCGCTCGAGACCCCCGACTTCGTGCTCGAGGTGATCGAGCGGATCGCCTTCGAGGCCCGCGAGGACAAGCGGGTGGACAAGCGCTCGGGCGTGAGCCAGCGGCTGCCGATCAGCGTGCTCGAGAACGCCATCTCCAACGCCGAGCGGCGGTCCACCCTTCTGGGGGAGGACCGGGTGGTGCCCCGGATCAGCGACGTCTACGCGGCGGTGCCCTCGATCACCGGCAAGCTCGAGCTGGAGTACGAGGGCGAGCTGCAGGGCGGCGACACCATCGCCCGCGAGCTGATCCGCCGGGCGGCGGGCAAGGTGATGGAGGATCGGATGGGCGGGGCGGATCTGGCCCGGATCGTGGCCTGGTTCGACCAGGGCGGCGCGCTCAAGGTGCCGGGCGACGAGCGCTCGGCGCTCTGCTTCAAGGGCTTCAGCGCGGTGGCTGGACTGCTGGAGGCGGTGGCCGAGTTCGGCCTGTCGCCCCGGACCGATCAGCCGCGCGCCGTGGCGGCCTGCGAGCTGGTGCTCGAGGGCCTCGCGGCCCAGAAGCGGATCAGCCGGAGCGAGGAGATGGGCTACACCCGGATGAAGCCCGAGCGGCGGGAGCCGGGCTACGGCAAAGGCGGGATTTCCTTCGGCTGACCGGGCCGGGCGGCACGGGACCGCGGTCGCTCACACCCAGCCCAGCTCCCTCGCCCGCGCCACCACCGCCGCCGTGGCGCCGTCGAGCCCCAGCGCGCCGGTGTTGAGCACCATGTGGAACTGGACCGGGTCGTCCCAGTCCCGCCGGTAGTACTCGCGGGTGTAGCGGGCCCGCATCTTGTCGGTGTCGTCCAGGACCGCCGCGGCCTGGCCGGCGCTCACCCCCAGCCGCGCCGCCGCCACCCCGATCCGCCAAGCCCGCGGCGCCACCAGCTTCACGTGGAGCGCGTCGGCCTGGCGCTCGAGCACCGCCGGGGCCCCCCGTCCCACCAGCACCACCCGGCCCCGGGCCGCCACCTCCCGCACCACCGCCTCCGTGATCCGGACCAGCTCGGCCTCGGGCAGGTCCACGATGGTGCCGATCGCATCGGCCGGGGGAAACACCTCGGGCGTCGCCGCCGCCAGGGTCCGGGCCAGCCGTTCGACGAAGGTGGGACAGCGCTCGTCCCGGGCGGCCACCCGCTCCGCCGGCAGCCCCGCCCGCGCCGCCACCTGCTCGATCAGCTCGTTGTCCACCACCCGCCACTCGAGCGCCTCGGCCACCCGCCTGGCCACTTCGGAACCGCCGGCGCCGAACTGGCGCGAGATGGTGATCAGCATGGAAGAAAGATGCGGGCCGATGGGGGCGACGGAAAGGGTGGCCCGGGCGCCGCCGGGGCCGGTACCTGCCCCGCTCAGGGTGACTGGGGTCCCGGAGGACCGGCCACCACCCCCCGCGGACCCACCCGCACAGCCCACATCCGCCACGCCGTGGCCCCCGCCACCGTCAGGCACACCAGTCCCCCGAACCCCACCGCCAGCCGCACCCCGTACCGCTCCGCCAGCCAGCCCGCCTGGAGTGAGCCGAACGGCGCCATGCCCAGCACCACGAAGGCGTAGAACCCCATGACCCGGCCCCGGAGCCGATCGGGCGCCTGGAGCTGCAGCATCGTGTTGGCGGCGATTCCGTTCAGCGCCATCAGGCAGCCGGCCACGGTGAACAGCACCAGCGCCCAGCCGAACCCGGGCGCCAGCG
>JBBRGH010000273.1:0-4829 GCA_038240915.1 Gemmatimonadales bacterium
CGGAGAATGGCGGCGCTCCGGACCGTCCGCAGCACCGCCAGCAGGCGCTCGCCGAAGCGGGCGATGGCATCGGGGCTCCGGTCCTCGGCCTTGGCCACGAGGTCCACGGCCCCGAGCTCCAGCGCGCGAATGGCCGCGGCGGTGCCGGGGCCCGCGTAGGAGCTGACCACGACGATCGGCCGGGGGGATTCGGACATGATGTACCCGATCGCGCCCAGCCCGTCGAGCTCCGGCATCTCCAGATCCATCAGCACGAGGTCGGGCTCCTGCTCGTGCACTTTCTGCACGGCATCCATCCCGTTCCGCGCGGTGCCCATCACCCTGAACTCCTGGCTGCCGTCCACGACGTCGCTCAACAGCCGCCGGAAGAAAGGGCTGTCGTCCACCACCAGGACCGTGCGCCGGTCAGAGATGGCTCACCCCGTGCGACACCGAGGACACCTCGACCCGGCCGTCGGCCACCCACAGTCGGACGGTGCGCCCGAAATCGCCACCGGTGGCCTCGCCGATGATGGCGATGCCCTGCTGGTGCAGCGCCTGCCGCGAGGCCACCACGTTGCGCTCGCCCATCTGGATGGTGCCCGGAGCGCCGAGCCCGGCGAACATGCTCGCCCCGCCCACCAGGCGCCCCGTCATCCGCCGGGCGTTCCCCCGCTGCTCTCCCATCAGCTCGACCAGGCGGGGCACCGCCGTCGGGGGGAACTTGGCCACGTTGCCGTCCTTCCGGCTCAGAGCCGGCGACGGCAGCAGCACGTGGGCCATGCCGCCGACCCGGGCCGTCGGGTCGTAGAGGATGATCGCGACGCAGCTGCCCAGCCCGATGGTGATCAGGACGTCCTTCCCCGAGCCGGCGCGAAGGTCGGCCACGCGCACGATGAGCTCGTCTCTCACGCCGCCGGCCGCCGATAGACTCGTTCACGCGGGTCGATCAGCGTGAGCCGCTCGCGCGCCGCGCCGAACAGGGTTTCGACCTTGCCCAGCACCAGAAAGCCACCGGGGACCAGCGACTCCGCGAAGGTCTGGAACAGCCGCTCCTGCATGACCCGGTCGAAATAGATCACCACGTTGCGGCAGAGGATCAGATCGTAGTCGGTCCGGAGCGGAGCCTCGCGGCTCAGGTCGAGCGCCCGGACCTGAACTCGGCGCCGGACACGGTCGATCACTCGTCGTTCGTGCCCCGCGGGCTCGAAGTACGGACCGGCCAGGTCGTCGGGCAGCTCGGTCAGACCCTCGCTCCGGTAGCAGCAGGCCCGGCTCCGGTCGAGGCTGGTGCGGTCGATGTCGGTCGCGTCGATGGTGAGCCGGGCCAGCTCGTCGCCGCGGCCCGCCTGATCCAGGTGGGCGGCGGCCAGCACGGCCAGGGTATAGGGCTCCTCGCCCGAGGAGCAGCCCGCGCTCCAGGCCCGAACCTCGCCGCGGCGACGATCGAACAGCGCGGGCAGCACATCGCGCCGGAGCAGGTTCCAGGTTTCCGCGTTTCGATAGAACCGGGTGACGTTGATCGTGAGGGCATCGCGCAGCCGCTCGTACTCGTTGGGCGACCGGTCGAGCAGGATCTGGTAGTCCTCGTACGAGTGCACGCCGCAGGCCCGCATCCGCACGGCGATCCGCCGTCGGATGCACTTGTCCTTGTAGGCCTCGATGACGAACCCGCTGGCCTGGGCGATCTGACGCGAGAGCGCGGCGAAGGCGCGATCGTCCGGGGTCATGGCGCCATGTCCAGCATCTCCAGATTCGACCGGGCCAGCTCGTGGGAGGGATTGAGCGCGGTCGCGCGGCTCCAGCTCTCCCGGGCGAGCGCTTTGTCCCGCCGCTTGTAGGCCAGGTTGCCGAGTTTAAAGTAGAGGTCGTCTCCCAGGTCGGGCGCCAGCTTGGCCGCGCGCTCGTACGCCTCGCGGGCATCGTCGTAGCGGCCGTTCCGGTAGAGGATGTCGGCCAGGTTCTTGGAGACCTGAGGCAGCGACGGGTCCTCGGCCAGCGCCGCCCGGAGCGCCGCCTCGGCGCCGGCGACGTCGCTATTCATTTCCAGCAGCACGGCGAGGTTGTTCTGCAACACGGCATTGGCCGGGAAGGCGCCGACGCCGGCCTTGGCGGACCGGAGCGCGCCCGCGGCGTCGTCCTGCCCGGCGTTGGCGAGCGTGGCCGCCCAGTACCAGACGGCCGGCGAGGGCCTGCCGCCGAGCAGCTCGAGCGCCCGGGCCAGCCGGCCCTGCGCCACCTGGTACTCACCGCGCTTGAGCGCCACCACGCTCCAGCCGAGCATGATCCGGGCATCGTCGCGCGCGCGGCCCGCGGCATCGCCGTAGGCGGTCTCGGCCTCGTCCAGGCGGCCGAGTCGCTCCAGCGCGTAGCCCAGGTTGTGAAGCGCGGCCGGCCGGCCGCCGGCCCCGTCGGCCGCCTGGCGGAACGACGTCGCCGCGTCCTCCCACCGGGCTTGGCGCAGGGCGATCAGGCCGAGGTAGAACGGAGCGCTGGCATCGGTCGAACGGAGATCCGCCACCCGGCGGAACTCACGCAGCGCCTCGTCGAGCATGCCCGCCTTGTAGAACGCCACCCCGAGGTTGCGGTGCTCCTCGACCCGTCCGTCGTGCACCTTGGGCGCCACCGCCACCGAGGTGCCCACCCGGTGGGCGAAGCCGGCGGTGATGAGCCCGTAGAGGGCCTTCCCCACTTCGAACTCCACCAGCCCGGCCTCGTCGATCACGGCCTGGACGTCGCGCGAGCCGTCCAGCAGCGGTACCAGCCGCCGTTGCTCGCTGGACAGCGTCGGTCCCGACTCGCCGAGGTGGGCCGGATCGACGGCGAAGATGAGGTCGAACGACGGGATCTTCTTCTCGATCAGACTCCACTCGTCCACCCGCCGGGCGCCCTCGAGCAGCAGAAACTCCGGGTTGATCCGGACCAGGAAGTCTTCCAGCTCCGGCCGGACGCCGGCCTCGAAGTTGAAGGTCCCCGAGGTCCAGGTGAACAGGTAGTAGACGGCCTCCTCGATCTGGAGGCGCATGTAGCTCTCGAGCTCCTCCCGCGGCAGCACGCCCAGCTCGACCAGGATCTCGCCCAGCTTGTGCTCCCGGTCTCCCTCCTGGGCGGCGATGGCCTGCTGCAGCTGCGCCTGGGTCACCCGGCCGCTCCGGAGCAGGATGTCGCCCAGCCGATCCCGCCGGTTGACGATGGCGGCGTAGACGATGTGGCCTTCGTCGAAGTAGATCGTCCCGAAGTTGTGCCGGTCGGCCAGCGCTAGGCACCCCGTGCGCCGCCCGAGGAAGAGCAGCTGAATGACGTCCGGGAGGCTGGCCTCCTTGAGGCTGCCCTTGATCGCCATCAGCGCCACTCCTCGATCACGCGCTCGCTCACCTCAGGCCACTCCCACACCATCTTCTCGCGGCTCCGAGTCGCGCCGGGGCCGGCGGGCACCAGCCCGCTCGCCCGTCCGTCCGAGCGGCGGACCGCGGCCGGCGCCGGAGCTGGCGCGTCCAGCACATCGCGCGCCAGCGCGGCGGTGGGGGCCACCCCCTTGGCGACGGCGGCCTCGAGCACCCGCGCGAGCAGCGCCTGCGCCGCGCGGATTGAGTCGGCCGGGCGGGCGGCGAGGTAGGCCGCCAGCTCGGTGTCGGCGGTGCCGAGCTTGGTCTCGAGATCCCGCCGCAGGACCTGCTCGCGCACCGACGCCTCGGGCGGGGGGAGCTCCACCACCAGTCCGCCCTCGAGCCGGGAGCGGAGCCGGGGCTCCACGCCCATCAGCTCGTCGAGCGGCGCGGCCGAGGTGAAGACCAGCTGGCGGCCGGCGTCCACCAGCGCGTTGAAGAGCACGAACAACTCGTCCTGCGTCCGGTCCTTGGCGGCGATCAGGTGGGCATCGTCGAGCAGGAACGCAGTGGCCCGGCGGTAGCGGGCCCGCCAGGCGGCGATGGCGTCCCGGTCGATGGCCTGGATCAGCTCGCCGGTGAACTCGGGGGCGCTGAGACACGCCACCGGTCCGCCCCGCTCCGCCAGCGCATTGCCGAGCGCATGGAGCAGGTGGGTCTTCCCCACTGCCGCGCCCCCGACGAGCACCAGCGGGTTGTACCGACCGGCCGGCTCCCGGATCACGGCTCGGACGGCCTCGAGCACGACCCGGTTGGCCGCGGTCTCGCCGAACGTCTCCAGCCGCCAGAGCGGCGAGGGCGCGGGCGGCGGAGCGCCTTCCTCCCGGGCCTGGCGCAGCGCTTCCTGGGCGGCGTCCAGATTGGCTGGATCCCGGAACGCCGCCGAGCCCGCCAGCTCGGGTGCGAGCGCTGCCGCCTCGGCCTGCATGTGCTGCAGCCGGACGGCGTCCTCCTCGAACTCGCGGAGCGCCCGCTCGGGGTCGTTGACCATGTCCTGGGTCAGCAGGGCCTCGAGCTGGGCGGTGCGGAACCCCTCGCCCTGCCAGCGCAGCACCGCGGCGGTCACCTTGCCGCGCCAGGCATCGACCTGCTGCGCGACGGTGGCGCTGATCTCGGAGAGGAAGTCGTCGAACTCGGTGGCCGCGGCCGGCGCGGGCTGGGGAGCCGCCGGAGAAGGAATGGCGGCCGGCGGCTCCTCGACCTCGCCGCCCACCAGCATGCGCGCCTGGTCGGGGGCGAGGGGCTGGTCGCTCACCGCCTGGAAGGCGATCAGGCGGTTGAGGGCGCCCAGGAGCTCGCGCACGTTGTCGATCCCGAGCGAGGCCACCGCTTCGAGGACGCCCTCGCCGAAGGGTGCCCGGCGCTCCTCCGCCTTCCGGCGAAGGATGGCCACCCGCGTCTCATAGTCGGGGGCGGCCATGTCGATGATGAGCCCGCCGGCGAACCGCCGGATGAGCCGCTCGT
>JBBRGH010000274.1:0-4805 GCA_038240915.1 Gemmatimonadales bacterium
CGCCTGCCCCCGCTGCACCGTTGCCTCCGCCCGCGCTCCCCCCGGCCGGCTCCCGCACCACCGCCAGCAACTCCGCGCCGATTTCCCTCAGTTGCCACCGCCGCAGGTCCTCGATCGCGCCCAGCTCCGACAGATTCGCCGGGTTGGCCCGCGCGATCGCCTCCAGCGTGCCGTTCGGACATAGCACCCCCGGCTGGAGATCGAGCCGGGCCGCCGCCTTGTTCCGCGCCGCCTTGAGCCGCTCCATCCGGGCCTCGAACGCCGGATCGTACGCCCGCCGTGCCGGCCGCTCGATCCGGGGCAGGTCGCGATCGGGGATCTCGAGTCCGCGTTTCACGGCCGCCAGGATCTCCTGCCCCCGCCGCTCGGCCTGTTCCCCGCCGATGCCCGGAATGGTCTTGAGCGCCGCCATGTCCGCCGGCGGCTGCCGGGCCATGGTCAGCATCGGCTCATTGTTGAGGATGCGGAAGGTGGCCCGGTCGCTCCGCTGGGCAACGCCTTCCCGCCACTCGTGCAGTTCGCGGAGGATCGCCAGCTCGCGGCCCTTGAGCGCCTTGGCGCCCTTCAGCCTGAGGAAGCCGGGCTCCCCATTCGGCGGGGACCAGCGGATGTCGTCCAGCAGGGCGAATTCCTCGGCCGCCCACCCCAGCCGGCCGCGGGCCTCGAGCTGCGCCTTGAGGATGTCCCGGAGCGCCGGGAGGTACCGCGTGTCCGAGGCCGCGTACTCCAGCATCTCGGGCGAGAGCGGCCGGGCCGACCAGTCGGCCCGCTGGAACCGCTTGTCGAGCCGGAGTCCCATGTACTTCTCCAGCAGCGCCGCCAGCCCGACGCCCGGCTCGTTCAGGAGCTGGGCCGCGATCCGGGTATCGAACACGGCGGTCGCCCGGTAGCCGTACTCCCGGTCGAGCAACCGGAGGTCGTAGTCGGCGTCGTGAAAGACGATCTCGACCTCGGGGTCGGCCAGCGCGGCCGCCAGCGGCGCCAGGTTCTCCACCGCCAGCGGGTCCACCACCGCGGTCTCGTCGCGCGAACTGATCTGCAGCAGGTAGACCCGGTCGATGAACTTGTGGAAGCTCGCCGCCTCGGTGTCCACCGCCAGTAGCGGCGCGCTTCTGAGCCGCGCGAACAGCGCCTCGAGCGCCGCCTGCGATTCGATCAGGGGAACGGTGCTCACTCGGACTTCGAGACCAGCTCGAGTCCCGCGGCGACCTCGTCGAGCGCCTTCGACAGCACCTTGTAGAACTCGGCGTCGGGTTGGGGAGTGCCGCCCATGGCCGCGTCCATCTGCAGCTTGCGGGCGAGCCTGGCGGCGTGGCGGATATAGTCGGTGGCTGGCTTCATATGAGGCATTCTCCGTCGGATGCCGGAAGTGTAATCTTCCTGACACCATGGCGCATCCCGCGGAGATCGACCTCACCGTCTATCCGGACGAGTGTGACGCGTTCGGCCATCTCAACCAGGCCGCCTTCCTCAGCTTGTTTGAGCGGGCCCGCTGGGAGATGCTCGCCCGCGGTCCGGGCATGGACGTCTTCACCCGCGCCGGCGCCTGGCCGGCGGTGCGAAAAACGGTCATCGACTACCACGCCGCCGCCTTCCCCGGCGATGTCCTCCGCTTCTTCCAGGCCCTCACCCACCGCGGCCGCACCAGTTTCACCATGCGGCAGACCGCGCGGCGGCTGGGCGACGACGCGCTGATCGCCACCGCCGAGTTCGTCTTCGTCTGCGTCAATCGCGAGGGGCGGCCGATTCCGGTCCCCGAGGAGTTCGGCGCCTTCATGAGCGTCCGCCGCGACTCCGGCGATGCCCGGCGGCTCACGGTCAACGGCGTGAACCTGGCCGTCGAGGTCCAGGGCGACGGTCCGGCCGTGCTCTTCGTCCACGGCTATCCGTTCGATCGCACCATCTGGCGCGACCAGATCGACTCGCTCGAGGGGTATCGGCGGATCGCGCCGGATCTCCGCGGCATGGGCCAGTCCGACGCGCCCGACCTGGGCTACGGCATGGGGATCTACGCCGACGATCTGGCCGCCCTGCTCGACGCGCTCGGCGTGAACGAGGTGGTACTCTGCGGGCTCTCCATGGGCGGCTACGTGATCTTTGAGTTCCTCCGGCGCTGGCGCCACCGGGTGCGGGCGCTGATCCTGGTGGACACCCGGGCCGAGGCCGATTCGACCGAGGGGCGCCGCGCTCGCGATACGGCCGCGGCGCTGGCCCGCGAGTCGGGCGCCGCCGCGGTAGGCGAGAGCATGCTGCCCAAGGTGCTTGCCCCCGGCAGCGAGATCCGCGCGCCCGAGCTGGTGGACCGCCTCCGCCGGGTCATGGCCGCCACGCCCGTGGCCGGCATGATGGGCGCCCTCGCCGCCATGCGCGACCGCCACGACAGCACCGGGCTGCTGCCGACCCTCGCCGGGCTGCCCACGCTCGTCCTCGTCGGCGAGGAGGACACGCTCACGCCGCCGGACGCGGCGCGCCGGATGGCCACCTTGATACCCGGCGCGCGCCTGGTCGTCATCCCCGGCGCCGCGCACGTGCCGCCGCTCGAGCGGCCATCCGAGACCACCGCCGAGATCCGCGAGTTCCTCCGGGTGGTCGGCTGAAACCTTTCGCGCCCGGCACGCGTTCTGATCTCGACGGGCGACACGCTTCCCAGCGTCCCCGTTGCTGGTCCTTCCACATCGGGCTCCGGGGTCGCGGCCAGGCAGTACGGTCCCGGGGCCACTCTCCTTGTCGGGCAGGCGAGCGGCGATGTACGGGCTGAAGGGTGCTGTACGGGCTGAAGGGTGCAGCAAGGATGAAGGTGCGGAGTGTGCGGAGTGTAGGGATGACAGCGGGGCTCGATTCGCTCGAGCCCCGCTGTTGCGTCCCCGACCGCTTGGCGCGAGCTATCGCTTCGGGCGGCCCGGCGGGCTGTCGCCGTTGAACACTTCCTTGTTCTTCTCCACGAAGGCCACCATGTTCGGCGGCACGTCCTCTTCGGGAAAGATGGCCGTCACCGGGCACTCCGGCTCGCAGGCGCCGCAGTCGATGCACTCGTCAGGGTGGATGTAGAGCTGGTCCTCGCCCTCGTAGATGCAGTCCACCGGGCAGACGTCCACGCAGGCGCGGTCCTTCACCCCGATGCATGCCTCGATGATCACGTACGTCATTACGGCGACTCCTCCGGAGTGGCGATGGTGGCGCGGTGCGCGCCGGACCGGGGCGCGACATCCGACTAGGTATACGAAGGTGCGTGGGGAGGCGCAAGGGGGCGTAGTATCTTCCCTGCGATGCGCCGCCATCGCCTGATTCTCGTGCTGGCCACCCCGATCCGGCTGGTGGCCGCCTCCGCGCTTTCGGCCCAGGAGTGCCGTCCGGCGAGCACCGCGCTGGTCCTCTCCGGCGGCGGCGCCAAGGGCCTCGCGCACATCGGTGTCCTGCGCGTGCTGGACAGCCTGGGCATCCGGCCCGACCTGATCGTCGGCACCAGTATGGGCGCGGTGGTGGGAGCGCTCTACGCCGCCGGCTATTCCGGCCGGGAGCTCGATTCGCTGGCGCGGGTCGTCCCGCTCGCGGCGCTGTTCCGAACCTATTAGCCGTTCGCCCCGCACTCGCTCGGCATCCTTCAGCCGCTGGTGCTGTGGGAGCAGGGCGACCGCGGCTGCTCATCGACGGCGGCCTTTCGGCCAACATTCCGGTGGCGGTCGCGCGGGCCGCCGGCGCCGACCGGGTGATCGTGGTGGATGCCACCGAGCACCCGAGCGATTCCGTGCCGGGCTACTCGCCGCTGATCGTGGCCGATCGCCTGGTCCAGTTCCTCTTTCAGCAGCCGTCCGATTCGCTCGGCCCCGGCGATCTCCTGGTCCGGCCGGAGGTCGAAGGCTTCACCAACCTCAACTTCAGCCCCCGGAGCATCGAGCGGCTGTGCGGATGCAAGGCGCCAGCGCCTCTGAGCGGCTCGCCCTCACCCGGCTGCTCGGCCTCGATGCCGGGCCGATGACACCCTCGACTTCGAGCTGCTCGGGCGCCGGGTTCGCTCGCTGGCCACCGCGTCGGAAGCGTTCGAGTGGGTCTGGCTCACGCCCACCGGCGCGGGCGACAGCGTCGCGCTCGACCTCGTCATCCGGCACGCCGCCCGCCGCGTCGCCGGCCTCGGCCTGGCCTACGACAACGAGCTCGGCGGCCGGATGTGGGCCGGCATCGTGGATCGCCGGCTGTTCGGCCGCGCGCTCGAGGGCAGCGGCGCCGCGTTCCTGGGCGAGCTGCGCCGCGAGTTCTCCCTCGGCGTGCGCCGGAACTATCAGATCGGACGCCAGCTGTTCATCCCGGCGGTCACCGTCCGCCTGGCCAACGAGGACGTGCGCCGGTTCGATCGCCGGGGCGAGGAGATCGGACAGGCCTTTACCCGCGAGGCCATCGGCTTCGTCGGGATCGAGCGCCAGCTGGCGGAGGGCTGGGATGTGGCGCTCGGGGGGGAAGCCCGGGCCTGGGACGAGCCCGGCCGAGCCGATCGCGCGACCGCCGGGCGGCGTCGCCCGGCTCACCGCCGCGACCCGGCAGCGGGGACGCGTGCTGCAGGCGGAGCTGCAGTGGACCGGGATGTACCGCCGCGCCGCTTTCGAAGGCACCACGGTGAGGCGGTTCGGCCTCGTCCGCGTGTCGCCCCGGATCCGCCTGGGCTGGGGCGACGGCCTGCCGCTGCAGCTGGGCTTCCCGCTCGGCGGCGACGACGGATTTCCCGGCTACCACCTGGGCGAGCGCCGGGGCGACCGCGAGGCGATGCTGGGGCTGCTCTTCACCGTTCCGCTCCAGGGGCCGCTGCTCGCGCG
>JBBRGH010000275.1:0-4804 GCA_038240915.1 Gemmatimonadales bacterium
GTCGAGCGAGATCTCGTGCGCCAGGAACACGGCCGCCATCCCACCCCGGCCCAGCTCGCGCCCGATCTCGAACTCGCCCAGGGTGGCCCGGCGGAGCCGCTCGACGATCTCGGCCATCGGCGAGGCCGGCTCGTCTGACGAATGGAGGCCCTCGGTCGCGAGCGGATGGTCGGCGGGGGTGCCGCAGTGGGGACAGGATGGATCGCCCGGCAGGATCAGCCGCGCGCACGACGGACAGGCGAGCGACTCGGTGCCGCACTGCCCGCAGAAGCGGGCGCCGGTCTCCAGTTCGCCTCCGCAGTGCAAGCAGGTCAGAGTCGCCGTCATTGCTCCGCCGGTCGGGGGGGCATCCGTGCCATCCCCAATTCTGCAGGCCGGTTGGGCCGGGCGCAACGTGATGGCGCACACTCGGAAGGGCCACTTGAGATCCGCTTGACGCCTCCGGTGCAGACTGTCTGCCGCCGACAGGTACCGATCTTTGCCCGGGGGAGTGTTCCATGACGAACCGTTCCAGTGCCGCCCTCTTCGACACCACCAGCTCGGCCCTGCAGCTGCCGCGGTCCCCCGCCGGCTCCAGGGTCAGCCGAAAGATCCTGAGCCAGGCCCCTAACACCAACCTCGACAAGAACTTTTGGCTCCTCCGCGAGCTGGGCCGCTACCTGGTCATCGTCGACCCGAGCGCCGCCTGGTTCAACCTCGGCTCGGCCGCGGAGGAGGGCCTCTCGACATGAGTGCCGTCATGGACGCACCCGCCGACCATCTTCGGGTGGCCGACCCCAGCCAGCTGGAGCCGGCCCCGACCGCCTTCACGCTCCGCCGGCTGCACGCCGAGCGGCTGATCGAGGCGCACCTGCCGGTCCTCCGGCGGATGCACGGCAACGCCGGGCTCATGGAAAACCTGGGCGGGGTCTGCAACGCGGCCGAGTCGTCGGCCGCGCTGGAGCAGCACCTGGCCCACTGGGAGCGGTTCGGGTTCGGGCTCTGGATCCTGCGCGAGCTGGCCACCGGACGGGCGGCGGGGAGCGCCGGGCTCTGCCGGCTGGACCTGGACGGCGTGGAGGAGGTCGAACTGTGCTGCGCGCTCTTCCCCGAGTGTTGGGGGCGGGGGCTCGGCACCGAGGCGGCCCGCGCCTGCGTCACCATCGGGCGCGACTGGCTCGGCCTTCCATCGGTGGTGGGGCTGGCTGATCCGGCGGTCCCGGGTCCGCGGCGGGTGCTCGCCAGGGCCGGGCTGGTGCTCGAGCGGGAGGTGATGCGGGACGACCTCCCCCGGCTGCTCTTCCGCACCGACTGAGCGGAGCCGGCGCCGCGATCAACCCTCGACGACGTAGGCCTCCATCGCGAAGTACTCCGCCAGGCCCAGCCGGTCCAGCTCCGCCGCCGTGCCCTTGTTGCGCGCCTCCACCCGCTGCCAGAACTCCCGCTCGTCCGGCCCCGGAAACGGGGCCGAATCCTTCTGGCTCTGGTGCTTGAAGATCGCCTGGATCTTGAGCCGAAGCTCCTCCTGCGAGAGCGGCACCAGCCAGGTGGCCTCGGTCACCGGCCACTCCTGCCACGCCCCCCGATAGAGCCACACCTCGGGCCGCCGCCCGCCCGCCGCCGCGTACTCGGCCAGGGCGTGCTCGATCGCCTCCTTGCACATCCGGTGGGTGCCATGCGGGTCGGACAGGTCGCCGGCCACGAAGACCAGGTCGGGCGCCTGCTCCTCCAGCAGCGCGCGCACGATCGCCACGTCGGCCGGGCCCACCGGATCCTTCCGCACCATGCCGGTCTGATAGAACGGCAGGTTGAGGAAACGGGCCGCGTCGTCCGGCAGGCCCAGCGTCCGGATCCCGGCGATCGCCTCGGTCTCCCGGATGATCCGCTTGGCGTCGAGCACCTCGGGGATGTCCACTTGGCCCGGGACCTTGGCCGCCAGGAACTCGTCCACCCGCCGCCCCAGCAGCGTCACCGCTTCGGCATCGAGCCGCCGCTCGGCGGCCAGCCGGCGGAGGAAGTCGAGGTGGCGGCGGACATCGTGGTCGAACACCGCCACGTTGCCGCTGGTCATGTAGGCGACGGTGATCTCGTTCTCGTTCTCGACCAGCTTCCGGAGGATCCCGCCCATCGAGATCACGTCGTCGTCCGGATGGGGCGAGAAGCAGATCACCCGCTGGTCGCGCGGCAGCTTCGAGCGGCCCCGGATCCGGGCGCCGAGGGCGTTGAAGACCAGGCCGTTGAGCGCCCCGGGCGAGCCGTGCTGCGCCACCAGCGCGCTGAGCCGGTGCTCGGCGTAGTCGCGCTGGGTCAGCTTGAGGATCGCCTTCTCCGCCTGGTGCGACAGCCAGACCACGGCCCGGAGGGTGAGCGCGGGGGACCACTCCACCGCGCCCAGCAGCCAGGGCGTTGCCTCCCGGGTCAGGGCGGCGGCGGCGGGACGGTCGATATAGAAGGTGGTGGCGGGATGGCGCTGGAGGAACGTGGCCGCGACCTCGTAGTCCACCTCGCCCTCGACCGCCCGGCGGACGATGGCGGCCTTGTGCTCGCCGGTGGCGAGGATGACGATCTCGCGGGCTTCCAGGATCGTGGCCACGCCCATGGTGATCGCCTCGCGGGGGACGCTGTCCTCGCCGAAGAAATCGGCGGCGGCGTCCTGCCGCGTCACCAGGTCGAGGGTGACGATGCGGGTCCGGCTCTCGGCGCCCGAGCCCGGCTCGTTGAAACCGATGTGACCGGTGCGGCCGATCCCGAGCAGCTGGAGATCGATCCCGCCGGCGGCCCGGATCGCCGCCTCGTAGGCCAGCACCGCGGCCTCGGCTTCGGCCCGCGGCAGGTCGCCCCGCGGGATGTGCACGTTCTCCCGCGGGATGTCGAGCTCGGCGAAGAGGTTCTCCCACATGAAGCGGTGGTAGGAGTGGACGCTCCCCGGCTCCATCGGGTAGTACTCGTCGAGGTTGAAGGTGACCACGTCGGCGAAGCTGAGTCCCTCCTCGCGGTGGAGGCGGATCAGCTCGCGGTAGACCCCGATCGGGGTGGAGCCGGTGGCGAGGCCGAGCACGGCGCGGCCGCCGGCCGCGGCCCGGGCCCGGATCACCTCGGCGATCCGGCGAGCCACCAGGCGGCCGAGGTCGTCGGGGTCATCGACGATGAGGGTGCGGATGCGCTCGAGAGACATGGGCAGTACAAATGTAGCGCGCTGGGGGCGGGGTCACCCCGGGTTCGCCTGTCTCAGTCCTCCAGGGTCAGATCCTTGAAGTTCGGCCCGCACCCGTCACGGGCGCCCCGATCTCCACGCCCACCTGTGAACCTCGCTCCGATCGTTACGCGACCGACACGCCCGCGGGCGCGGGAGGATCTTGTTCGGTCGGGCGGCGCGCACGAACTTGGGAGCGAACTCACGAGCGAGTTCTCGTTGGTACTCCTGCTTCCATCAGCTGGTGCGTGATGCGGCATTCGGGTAGGTGGCTGACCTATCGGACCGAGCTGTACCACTTCGAGCCGTTCGGCGCGCGGCTGGGCGGCCGCACCCCGCTGTGGGCCGTCTTCTGCCGAGGCCGGATGGTGGGAACCATGCCCTTTCGGGAGCGGGAGGCTATCGCTCCGTTCACCCACCGGGCCATGCGGTGGCTGGACGACCATGCCCTCCGGTCAGCCGGCGGCACCCCGGTCGCCTCAGCCAGCCCCGACGACGAGTTTTGAGCCGAACGCGACCCGCTAGCGGCCGTGGGTAAGACCCATCCAGTGACGCGGCTGGTCCGACCAGCGGGTGCGCGCCCGGGAACGCAGGGACAGTTCGGGTCGTCCCCCACGAAACTCGAACGACGACTCGGGCAACGCGCGGCCGACTACGTCCTCCGCCATCATCCCCCCGCCGGCCTGCCGGAGAGCCTGGGCGGCGAGCGTGGCGGCGGGGAGCCATACCCCAGCGGGAGCCCAGGAGCAGCGGGCGGCGGCCTCGGGGCGGAGCCGGGCTTCACGCAGTCCGAGGCCTTCGGAATGGGTGGATGTCATGGCCTTTGAATTACGGCCGGCCGGAACGGTCGTCAATCACCCCGTATGTCACAATCTTCACCCTCCGGGGGGCTCGCCGGACCGCACCACGATCGGCCCCTCGAACGCCGGCATCACCAGCACCTCCTCGAGGTCGTGGCTCAGTAGCCACACATGGGCGACCCGAAGGAGATAGCGTCCGGTTCCCATCCCCTCGATTACCGCCTCGTACTCGTGATCCTCCACGCTCGCCCTCGCCTGGCCGGGGCCGCGGGTGGCGCCGACCTCGAGCCGGATGGTGCGGCGATGGCAGCTCGCGCGCCCCGACAACACCCATCCGGTGCTGCCCGAGCTGAGCCGCCCGCGGACCACGAGGCGTCCGTCGGCCGTGTGAATCCGCAGCGGACAGGCCGGGGCGGCCGGGTCGAGCACCGCCGAGCGAAAGGTGACGGTGAGCCGTCCGCCACGCCGCCGCACCCGCAGGCCCTGGGTTCCGCCGTTCACCAGCCCACCGTCCAGCCAGCATACCAGGGGATGTTGCCTCTCGCGGGGTTGGCAGGCGGCACCGCACCAGCCCACCGCTCGGCCACGTCGAAGAAGGGGTCCTCGAGCGGCGGCAGGTCGAGGGTGGCCGCGCGGGACCCGGCTAGCGGGCGGAAGTCGGGGGTGAGGGTTAGAAACGGGGCAATGAGCCCGGGGTCCGCGGTCTGATTGCCCAACCCCGGCGCGGTGACGATGGCGGCCTCGTCCGCGCAGTCCGCGTCGCCGTCGAAGTCGGGGCTGTTGTCGAAGAAGACGGTCTGCTCCACCACGAGCGTCCCGCTCGGCAGGGCAC
>JBBRGH010000276.1:0-4803 GCA_038240915.1 Gemmatimonadales bacterium
ATCTGGTGCTGGCCGTGGGCCTGGAGGCGCGTCCGGGCGCGCGGTCGGGGTGGTTCGTGGAGGCCGGGGTCGGCGGAGGGCTCCGGCTGGCGGCCGGATTCCGCTGGCGGCGCTGGCCGCCCGGCGATGGGGGGCCCTGACGCAAATCGCCCCGGTGCAGCGCTGCACCGGGGCGACGGCATGACCCACCAGCCGGCTTACGCCGCGCTGGTCTCGACGGTTTCCGGCTTCCGCTGGACCGGCTGGGAGAACCGCTCGCCGAGCTGACGGAGCTGCGCCAGCTCCTCCTCGGACAGGTCCTCGTAACGATCGGCCAGGTAGAGCATGGTGTCGTCGAACCAGTCCTTCTGGTGCTCCGGGAGGGCGTCGATCACGCCGCACCGGAGGATGTGACTGAACATCTCGTCACGGGCCTGAGCGAAGGCCACGGCTTCAGGGTCACGCTGGGGCTTCTTCTTGTTCATGCACCTTCCTTTGGGCGTCGAACCTGCATGGGAATCCGGTCTGGACCGCGCCGGAATCTAATCGGTTGCACCAATTGGTGCAAACCTCACGGTTTCTCCCGGGGATGGTCCTGGTGATTATGTTTATCGGCAGCGTTTACATGAACTTGACCGAGGGAGCCGCGGCCCCTCGAGGTGGCCATGCCAGAGCATGATGAAGTGTATGATGACGCGCGCGCCGAACGGCTCGCGGAGATGCTGCGCGCCCTGGCGGAGCGGATCCGCCAGCTGGATCAAAACCGCCAGCTGCTGGGCGGAGTTCCCGAGCTGCTTCGGCTGATGGGCGATGCCCGCAGCGAGATGTTCCACTACGAGGTCCGCGTCACCTACGACACCCCCGAAGTCGCCGAGAGCCGTCGGATCGTGGATGAGGCCCAGCGGCAGGATCAGTTTCACCCGGACGAACCAGAGGACGAGGAGCCATGGCGGCAGCGCCCGTCGGAATGAGCCGTTTCTACACCATCCTGGGGGCCATCGCCGTGCTCGGTATTGGCCTCCTGGGCTACCAGCTCTCCAGGCCGGCCACGGTCAGCATTCCGGCGAACGTGACGGTGCAGCCGTCGGATACCGCGGGCTTCCGCGGCTATCTGAAGGGCGTGGAGTCCGCGCCGGTGGAGATCACCGAGTACGCGGACTATCAGTGTCCCTTCTGCCAGACCTTCGCGACGCTGCAGATGCCGACGATCGAACAGCGGCTGATCAAGACCGGCCGTCTGCGGTGGCGCTACCGCGACTTCCCGCTGCAGCAGCACCAGTACGGCCGGCTGGCGGCGCACTCGGCCGCCTGCGCCGACGAGCAGGGCAAGTTCTGGCCCCAGCACGAACATATCTACGAGGGCCAGGCGGAGTGGGCCGAGGCCCGGAACGGGGCCGCCATCTTCCGGCGGTACGCCCAAGGTGTGGGGCTCGACCTGGCGAAGTACGACGCCTGCATGACGTCGGGCAAGTATGCCGGCCGGATCCAGGCCAGCTACGACGAGGGCGCCCGGGCGGGCGTGAGCTCGACCCCGACGCTGCTGGTGGGCGGGCGGCTCTACCAGGGACGGTTCGACAGCGACGCCATCACCCGGCTGGTCGATTCGCTCGCGCCGCGCGCCGCCGGCGCGAAATGATCCATCGCATGGGCGCGGCCCTGTTGAGCCTCGTAGGACTCTTCGTTTCGGCCTACCTCTATCTCTACCAGATCGGACGGATCGGCACGCTCGCCTGCGGAGCCGGCGGCTGCGAAACCGTCCAGACCAGCGTCTGGAGCCGGTTCGCCGGGGTCGAGGTGTCACTGATCGGGCTGGTCGGCTACGCCCTGCTGCTGGGGGTGGCCCTGGCGGCCCTCCAGCCGGCGCAGGCCGAGCGGCGCGGGGCGCCCTGGCTGCTGGCGGCGCTGGCCGGCGGCGGGGTGCTCTTCACGCTCTACCTCACCTATCTCGAGCTGTTCGTCATCCACGCCATCTGCCGCTGGTGCGTCGGCTCCGCGGTGATCATCGTGGGCGTGTTCGCGCTCGCGCTGCTCGAGCTGCGCCGGACCGCCTGACATGAGTCTCGCCGCCGCGAAAGTGCCCCCGCGAGGGCGGGCGCTCCTCGCGCTCTCGCTCACGGCCCTCGGCGTCGTCTACGGCGACATCGGCACCAGCCCGCTCTACGCGCTCAAGGAGTGCTTCGGCGGGCACCACAGCATCCCGGCCACCCGCGAGAACGTGCTGGGCGTGATGTCGCTGGTGTTCTGGTCCATCAACTTCGTGGTCTCGTTCAAGTACGTCTCCTTCGTGCTCCGGGCCGACAACCGGGGCGAGGGCGGCATCCTGGCGCTGCTGGCGCTGATCAGCCCTCGGTCCAAGGCGCGGGGTCCCCGGGCGGTGCTGATCAGCCTGGGCCTGTTCGGCGCGGCACTGCTCTACGGCGACGGGGTCATCACCCCGGCGATCTCGGTGCTGGGCGCGGTCGAGGGGCTCAGCGTCGCGACCCCGGCATTCACGCGCTTCGTCTGGCCGATCGCGGTGGTGATCCTGACGCTCCTGTTCCTGGTCCAGCGGGAGGGGACGGCCGACATCGGCCGGGTGTTCGGGCCGGTCATGGTCACCTGGTTCGCCAGCATCGCGCTGCTCGGCATCCGGGGCATCATGATGCACCCCTCGGTGTTGCTGGCGATCAACCCCGAGCACGCCATCAACCTGTTCATGCGCGACGGAGTCCAGGGGTTTCTGGTGCTGGGGTCGGTGGTGCTGGTCATGACCGGGGCGGAGGCGCTGTATGCCGACATGGGGCACTTCGGCCGCCCGCCGATCCGGATCACCTGGTTCACGATCGTACTGCCCTGCCTGCTGCTCAATTACTTCGGCCAGTCGGCGCTGCTGCTCGAGCGGCCGGCGGCGGCGGTCAACCCGTTCTACTCGCTGGTGCCGGCCTGGGGCCTCTATCCCATGGTGGCGATCGCGACGGCGGCCGCGATCGTGGCCTCGCAGGCGCTGATCTCCGGCGCATTCTCCCTCACCCGCCAGGCCGTCCAGCTGGGCTACAGCCCGCGGGTGACCATCGTGCACACCTCCAAGACCGAGATGGGGCAGATCTACATCCCGGAGGTGAACCAGGCGCTGTGGGCGGGGTGCGTGGCGCTGGTGATCGGCTTCCGGAGCTCGACCAATCTGGCCGCGGCGTACGGCATCGCGGTCACCGGGACGATGATCATCACCACCCTGCTGTTCCATACGGTGGCGCGGTACCGCTGGCACTGGCCGGCGTCGCGGGCGTGGGCCCTGACCTGCCTCTTTCTGGTGGTGGACGGGGCCTTCTTCGCCGCCAATCTGGTCAAGATTCGGGAGGGCGGCTGGTTCCCGCTGGTGGTGGCCCTGGGGATCTACACCCTGATGACCACCTGGAACCGGGGCCGGGCGCGGCTGGCCGCCATCGTGCGGGAGAGCACATTGCCCATGGACCTGTTCCTGGCCGACGTGGCCCGGCGGAAGCCGGCCCGGGTGCCGGGCACCGCCGTCTTCCTCACCTCGAACTCGAACGGCGCTCCGCCGGTGCTGCTGCACCACCTCAAGCACAACAAGATGCTGCACGAGAAGGTGATGCTGATGTCGGTGGTGACGGAGGAGATCCCGCAGGTGGACCCCGAGGATCGGGTGGACTGCCGAGAGCTGGGCGAAGGATTCTACGAGGTGGTGGCCCATTACGGCTTCATGGAGACGCCCGACGTGCCGGCGGTGCTCGGGGCCCTGGCGAAGACCAGCGAAAGCGGCCGACCCGTGAGGGTCAAGGTGATGGAGACCAGCTTCTACCTCGGCCGGGAAACCCTGATCGTCACCAGGGGCTCGGCCAAGGAGGCGGCCTCGGGCGACGGCGCGGGCCATGCCCGGATGTCGGTCTGGCGGAAGAAGCTCTTCGTCCTGATGACGCGCAATGCGCGCTCGGCCACGGCCTTCTTCGGGCTGCCGCCCAACCGCGTCGTCGAGCTCGGCGCGCAGATTCAGTTCTAGCGAGTGCCGGCGGAATCCCGCCCTCTTACCCTGCCGCCCCTTTTGCGGTAGTATCTCGCGGTCTGCGACGCAACCGGTCGCACTCAGGCCTTCTGACCTATCTGTAAGTGACCATCTGACATTCAGTTGGTGCCATTGGCACCAGACTCGCCTTTCTCGAGGGCGCAGCCGCAACGTACCCTGCGGCGAGGCGTCGATTCTCTCGATAAGAGCACACCCGGAGCGATCCGGGGCCGCAAAACTAGAGGTCTCACCTGCGGGCGGTGAGATAGCTCGGTGCCGAAGGAGGATGGATGAGGACCCCGCAGGAGTTGGAACGTGGCCTGGCCGCGCCGGAGACGCTCGGTCTGGAGACACGGGTCGCAATCCGCCAGGCGGCGGAGCAGCTGCTCGAGGGGATGCCCGAAGGCTCCGGCCGGCTGGTCATCGACCTCACCCACACACGACACGTCGATTCCGCGGGCCTCGGCGCGCTGATGTTGATCCAGCGCCTGGCCGCCGAGCGGCGACTGCCGGTGGTGCTGCGGAATCCGAGCGAGGAGATCCGCTTTCTCCTCACCATCACCAAGCTGTACGATCTCTTCGTGGTGGATACGACGTTCGACTGAGCGAGCGCCCCGTCGCAGGACGGGGCGCTTCTGCTATGGACGCGATCCCCGGAATCGGTTAGTGTACCCCGGGTCCCCACCCATTCAGCGAGTGCCGGTCGGCACCAGCTCGCGGGGTACGTCGCATGACCGAGCCAAACCGCCGCCGGCGCGTCCTGATCGTGGAGGATGAACCCGCGTTGCGACTCAGCTACCAGCGGGCGTTCCAGCCGAAATACG
>JBBRGH010000277.1:0-4766 GCA_038240915.1 Gemmatimonadales bacterium
CCGGTCTCGCAGGGGATCGTGCACGGCGGCGGTCAGGGGCGGAGACCCAGCGCGGGCGCGGCCGTGTCGACGGGCCGGCCGGTCAGCAGCGCCAGAACCTGCTCGGGCGAGAGCGTCCGGTGGAGCGTCCCGCCCCGGGCGAGGGAGACCTGGGCCGATTCCTCGGACACCACGAGCACCAGCGCGTCGGTCTCCTCGGACAGCCCGATGGCGGCCCGGTGCCGGGTGCCGAGCGAGCGGTCGCTGACGGGGTTCTGGGTCAGCGGAAGAATGCAGCCCGCGCCGACGATCTCGTCGCCGCGGACCAGGACGGCGCCGTCGTGCAGCGGCGAGTAGGGACTGAAGATGGTGGCCAACAGGTCGGCGCTCACGGTGGCCCGCATGGCGGTGCCGGATTCGAGATACTCGTCCAGCCGGACCTCGCGCTCGACCGCGATGATGGCGCCGGTGGCGCTCCGGCTCAGCCGCTCCACCGCGGTGGCGATCTCCTCGGCCACGCCCGTCCCCGCCCCGTCCCCGAACAATCGGAACACCGGCGATTGGCCCAGCCGGGCCAGCGCCTGGCGCAGCTCGGGCTGGAACACCACCAGCGCCGCGAACACGCCGTAGGTGAAGGCCACGCCCAGCAGGTAGGTGATCATCGAGAGCTTGAGCAGGAAGGCCACCAGATAGATGACCGTCAGCACCACCAGCCCGAAGACGATCTGGAGCGCGCGGGTTCCGACCAGAAAGCGGAGCAGCGCGTAGATCACGTACGCGACCATCAGGATCTCGAGCAGGTCCCGCCAGCCCGGCATGGGAAACGGCAGCTGCCCGAGCGGCACTACGGACCTCCGATCGCCTGCACCAGGGCCAGCGCGTCGCGAGCGCCCGCCACGTCGTGGACCCGGAAGAGACGGGCGCCTCGCTCCCAGGCGAGGGCGCAGGCGAGGGCGGTGGCCCGGTCCCGGGCCTCGACCGGTTGGCCGGTGACGGCGCCGAGAAATCGTTTGCGGGACGGACCGACCAGCACCGGGCGGCCCAGCGCCCGCAGGGCGTCCAGCTGATCGAACAGCAGCAAGCTCTGCTCCGGGGTCTTCGAGAAGCCGAAGCCCGGGTCCACCACCGTTGCTGCCGGCGCCACTCCTGCTTCGCTCGCCGCCGCCACCGACGCCCGCAGTTCGGCCACGACCTCGCCGACCACGTCGGCGTACCCGGCGTCCGCATACGAGGCGATTTCGAGGATCGAGCCGCGCGAGTGCATCAGCACGAGACCGGCCCGCGCCTGGGCCACGGCGACGCCGAGGTTGGGGTCCAGCCGGAGGCCGGAGACATCGTTGATCGCCGCCGCACCCGCATCGAGCACCAGGCGGGCGACCTCTCCCTTCACGGTGTCCACCGTGAGCCGGAGATCCGGGTGACGGCGCACCAGGGCCTGCACCACCGGCAGCACCCGCGCCCGCTCCTCCTCCAGCGGCACGGGGGCGCTCCGCCCCGGCCTGGTGGACTCGCCGCCGATGTCCACGATGGCGGCCCCGGCCTCCACCAGCGCGTCGGCCTGCGCCAGTGCGGCGTCGAGCCCGACGTACCGGCCGCCGTCGCTGAAACTGTCCGGCGTGACATTGAGGACGCCCATCAGCACCGGCCGGTCGAGCGGGACCGGCCCGCGCGCGGTCTCCCACATGGGCGAGGGATCGGCCGGCATCGCCAGGCCGAGCTCGATGGCGAGGTGGGACAGCGACGGTGGCACCAGCCACGGGCGGGCGAACGCGCTCAGACGGGAGCGGCTGCCGGAGAGCACCGCCCACCCCTCACCCGTCAGGACTTCGAGGCCCAGGGTCCCGGACAGCCGGACCAGCGCCTCGAGGGCGTCCTGCTCCAAGCCGGTGAGATGAAAGGCGAGGGGATGAATGCCGTCCGCGGCGGCGGCGGCGTGGCCGTCGTCCCACCCGTGCGCGCGGAGGGTCTCTCCGACCGCGCGCGGCGAGTGGAACGCCAGCGGCGTGACGGTCACGCCCCGGCGGGTTCGGCCGGCGGCGTGCCCAGAAGAGGTGCCCGGGCCGGCGAGGCACCCGGCTTCGTCGGCGTATTGGCCTGCGGCGCCGGCGAGTCGAGCGGCGGCAGCGTGGCCCGGGGCGGGAGCGGCAGGTTCTTCGCCAGCCGATCGAGGTCGTCCCGGTCGATCGTCTCGCGCTCGAGCAGTGCGTCGGCGATGCGGTCGAGCAGCTCCCGGTTCTCGGCGATGATGCCTTTGGCGCGGGCGTAGGCTTCGTCCACCAGCCGCTTGACCTCGTCGTCCACCATCTGGGCGGTGCGCTCGCTGATCTCCCGCCGCTGGGCGAACTCCCGGCCGAGGAAGATCTCCTGCTCCTTATCGCCCACCGCCAGCGGTCCGATCAGCTCGCTCATGCCGAACTGGGTGACCATCCGGCGGGCCAGCGCGGTGGCCCGCTCGATGTCATTGCCCGCCCCGGTGGTGACCTTGTCGGCGCCGAAGATGATCTCCTCCGCCACCCGGCCGCCGAAGAACATGGCCAGGCTGCCGATGAGCCAGTCCTTGGTGTAGTTGTGCCGATCTACCTCGGGCAGCGAGGCGGTGAGACCGAGGGCCCGGCCGCGCGGGACGATGGTGACCTTATGCACCGGATCGCTGCCCGGGATCTTGAGCGCGACGATCGCGTGCCCGGCCTCGTGATAGGCGGTGAGCTTCCGGTCGGCCTCGGTCAGCACCAGACTCCGGCGCTCGACGCCGAGCATGACCTTGTCCTTGGCGTCCTCGAAGTCATGCATGTCGACGAGCGTCTTGTTCCGCCGCGCCGCGAGCACCGCCGCCTCGTTGACGAGGTTGGCGAGGTCGGCGCCGGCCATGCCGGGCGTGCCCTTGGCGATCGTATCCAGCCGGACGTCCGACGCGAGCGGGATCTTCCGGGTGTGTACGCGAAGAATGCCTTCCCGCCCGCGCACGTCGGGCGCGTCGACCACGATCGTCCGGTCGAAGCGACCCGGCCGGAGGAGCGCCGGGTCGAGCACGTCGGGACGGTTGGTGGCCGCGACCAGGATGACGCCGTCGTTGGACTCGAAGCCGTCCATCTCGACCAGCAGCTGGTTCAGCGTCTGCTCGCGCTCATCGTGACCGCCGCCCAGTCCCGCGCCGCGGTGCCGACCGACCGCGTCGATCTCGTCGATGAAGATGATGCACGGGGCGTGGCTCTTGCCCTGCTCGAAGAGGTCCCGCACGCGGCTCGCACCGACACCCACGAACATCTCGACGAAATCGGAGCCCGACATCGAGAAGAAGGGCCGGCCGGCCTCACCGGCCACGGCCTTGGCGAGCAGGGTCTTGCCGGTGCCCGGCGGCCCCACCAGCAGGGCGCCCTTGGGGAGCCGCCCGCCGAGGCGGGTGAACTTCTGCGGGTCCTTGAGGAACTCGATGATCTCCTGGAGCTCGACCTTGGCCTCGTCGGCGCCGGCCACGTCGGCGAAGGTGACCTTGGGCGTATCGCCCGCGAGCAGCTTGGCCTTCGACTTGCCGAACGCGAACGCGCGGCTGCCGCCGGCCTGGAGCTGCCGGAGCAGGAAAAACCAGAGGCCGAGGATCACGATCCAGGGGAGCGCGGCGATGATGATCGCCGTGATGCCGCCCTTGGGCTCCTTGGCGAGGATCGGGACGCCGGCGTCCTCGAGTCGCTTGATGAACTGCTCGCTGTTGGCCACCGGGAGCAGGACCTGGAAGCTCTTGGCGGTCCGATTGTCCTGGGTGACGGGGTTTCGGAAGTCGCCCTCGAGCCGCTTGCCGTCGTAGACCTCGACCCGGGCGATGTTGCCCTGATCGAGCTGCCGGCTGAACTCGGTGTAGGAAAACTCCTGCGTGGGGCTCCGCTGGCGGCTCATCATCTGGAACAGCGCGAGCGCCAGCAGGCCCACGAGCAGCCACAGCGCGAGGTTCTTGCTCAGGTTGCCCCAGTTGGTGCGGGGGGGCCGGGTCGGGAGTCGGTCTGCCATTTATTCCAAGTCCGCGATGAACGGGAGATGACGATAGTTCTCGGCGTGGTCGAGCCCATACCCGACCAGGAAAGCCGGTGGCGCCCGGAACCCGACGAAGCGGAGTTCCGGACGGACTTCGACGGCCAACTGCTTGTCGAGGAGGGCGCAGATGGCCAGGCTCCTCGGCCGACGGGGACCCAGCAGCGCCATCAGGCGCTGGAGGGTCTTCCCGGTATCAATAATATCCTCGACCAGCAGGATGTGTTTCCCTTCGAGCTCGGTCTCGGGGTCGTAGACCAGCCGGACGGCGCCGCTGGACACCTTGCCGTCGCCGTAGGAGCTGGCCACCAGGAAGTCCACCTGGATCGGCCGCTCGATGGTCCGGACCAGATCGCTCAAAAAGATGAAGCTGCCCTTGAGCAGGCCCAGCACCAGCAGCTCGCCATCCGGATACGCCTCGGTGATGTCGGCGCCGAGCTCTGCCACCCGCGACGCGATGGTCGCCTCATCGTAGATGATCGACTTGACCGGCTTGCCGCCGGTGCGGCGGAGCACCTCAGGCGTACTCAGCATCGACGCGCACAGCCTCCGTTCCCGGTTCCGGCAGGAGGGCGTCGGAACGGCAGACGCCGGGGACCCACACCGCGCCGTCGGGGCCGGCGATCACCGGCCACGCCGCGCGACGGCTGCGCGGCACCCGTGCGTCCTGGAAGCAGCGCACCACCAGCCGGCGGCCGGTGCCGCCGATCGGCCGGATCCGTTCGCCCGCAGTCCAGCCGCGGACGACCAGCGGGGCCGCGGTG
>JBBRGH010000278.1:0-4764 GCA_038240915.1 Gemmatimonadales bacterium
GTGGTCTTCGGCGACGCCACCTTCGAGACCGTGGCGCGGCTGGAGGAGCACCGCGCGGTCCTGCCGGGCCTGGTGATCCAGTCGGAACCCAAGCGGATGTATCCGGCCGGCAAGGCGGTGGCGCACCTGGTGGGCTACGTCTCGGAGGTGACCGAGTCGGACCTGACGGCCAACCGGTTTCCCGGCGCCGGGCTGGGGTCGATCGTCGGCAAGGCGGGGCTGGAGAAGCAGTACGACGACACCCTGCGGGGCGCCGAAGGCGTCCGCTACATCGAGGTCAACGCCCGCGGCCGGCTGGTGCGCGAGGAGGCCAGCACCGCCTCCCTCCCGCCCACACCCGGCCGCCCGATCGCCACCACCATCGATCTCGACCTGCAGCGCTACATCGACAGCGTCTGGCCGGCCGGCATCCGTGGCGCCATGATCGCCATGACCCCGACCGGTGAGATCCGGGCCCTCTATTCGGCGCCGAGCTACGACCCGAACGCGTTCGTCGGCGGGATCTCGACCGCTCTCTGGCGGAGCCTCAACAACGACGAGGCGCGCCCGCTGCTCAACCGCGCCATCCAGACCCGCTACCCGCCCGCCTCGCCGTTCAAGCTGGCGATCGCGGCGATGGCGCTCAAGCGGGGGCTGATCGGGCTCGACACCCGCATGCCGACGCCCTGCAGGGGCGGGCTCCGGCTCGGCAACCGGGTCTTCCGCTGCTGGAAGAAGGAAGGCCACGGCTCGCTGGACCTGATCGGCGCGGTGGCGTCGAGCTGCGACGTGTACTTCTATCAGGTCGGCCTTCGGCTGGGCCTGAACGCGATCATCCAGGACGGTGTGTTGATGGGCTTCCGGGACAAGAGCGGCATCGATCTCGGGAATGAGGTCGATCCGATCTATCCCGCCACCACGGCCTATTTCGACCGGTTGTACGGCCGCAACTGGAGCCCCCCCGCCACCACGCTCAACTTCTCGATCGGCCAGGGCGAGAACACCCAGACCCTGGTCAACATGATGCGGTTCTACGAGGGCCTCTCGGGCGACGGGAATGCCGCCTCGCCCTTCATCGTCCGTCCCGCGCCGGCCGCGCCGCGCTCCCTCGGCCTGAGCCCGGCCCAGCTGGACGGGCTCCGCCGCGCCCTGATCGCGGTCGTGGAGCGGGGCACCGCGGCCGCCAGCCGCCACTCGGACCTGGCCGTCGCCGGCAAGACCGGCACTGCCCAGAATCCCCACGGCAAGGACCACGGCTGGTTCATCGGCTTCGCGCCGGCCGACAAGCCGGAGCTGGTCGTGGGCGGGATCATGGAGTTCGCCGAGCACGGCACCACGGTGGCGCCCTATGTGATCCGGACGCTGAGGCGCTACATCCTCGGCCCCGACACGGTGGGCACCATCAAGATGAAGGTTCTGCTGGACGAGGCGGTCACCCCGGCCGACACCGCGCCCCGCCCGGTCGAGCTCGACCCCGACTCCGCCGCGGCCCGGCAGCGTGAGGACAGCATTCGGCGGGCGGGGGAACGGCCGTGAGGACCGCGACGCTCGACCGGCGGTTGCTCTGGGTGAGTCTCGGCTTGATGACCTTCGGCCTGGCCACTCTCTACTCGGCCGGCCAGACCGACGTGCCGACCCACGCCGCCGGGGTGTGGATCCGCCAGCTGTTCTGGTTCGGAATCGGCGTCATGGTCGGCTGGGTGGTGTTCCACGTGTCGCTCCGGCTGCTCGAGTGGCTGGCGCCGGCGCTGTACGGCTTCAGCCTGGCGCTGCTCGGCATCGTGCTGGTGGTCGGGACCGGGGCGGGCACCGCGCAGAGCAGCCACAGCTGGCTCTCGATCGGCGGACACCAGATCGGCCAGCCGTCGGAGCTGGCCAAGGTGGCGACGGTGCTGATGCTGGCCCGGTATCTCTCGGGGCGAAAGGAGCCGCCCCGCTCCTTTCGCGACCTGCTGGTCCCCGGCCTGATCGTCGGTGCCCCGTTTCTGCTGGTGCTCAAGCAGCCCGATCTTGGCAGCGCCATCGTGTTCATCGGTGTGGCCTTCGCGATGCTGTTCTGGGCCGGCATCCGGCCCCGGCTGCTGTTCCTGATCGCCTCGCCCGGGCTCAGCCTGCTGCTCGCGTTCAACAACTGGGCCTGGGGTCTCTGGATGGTGGCGTTCACGGCGCTGCTGGTGGTCTGGCGCCCGTATATCTACGACTCGCTGCTGGTGTGGTTCCTCAACGTCGCCATGGGAACCATCGCGCTTCCGCTCTGGCAACGGCTGGCCCCCTACCAGCAGAACCGCCTGCTCACGTTCCTCAATCCCGAGGCCGACCCACGCGCGGCCGGCTATCACGCGATCCAGTCGCGGGTGGCGATCGGCTCGGGCGGCTGGTTCGGGACCGGCTACACGCAGGGCCCCCAGAAGCGGCTCGCCTTCCTGCCGGAGCAGCATACCGACTTCGTCTTCCCCGTGGTCGGGGAGGAGCTGGGATTTCTGGGCGTTATGGTGGCGCTGTCGCTCTTTCTGGCGCTGCTCCTGGCGCTGCTCCGGATCGCCCGCCGGGCCACCGACCCCTTCAGCAGCCTGGTCACCTTCGGGATTCTGGGCCTGTTCTTCACCCACGTCTTCGAGAACGTGGGCATGACCGTGAACCTGATGCCCATCACCGGGATTCCGCTCCCATTCTTCTCCTACGGGGGCTCGTTCTTCATCATCTGCTCGCTCTGCCTGGGGCTCGCGTTCCGGGTGGCCTGGGATTCGAGGCAATCTGGCTATCCTGATATCTGACAACAGGTTAGCTTGTAGGGCCTAGCGTTTGGGGACGGACACCCCGAGATTGCATGGGTTCCTGACCAGGCGCGCTCCTTCAGCTGACCCGCACCCCCTCTCCTATGGCCGTGATGGCATGGTTTAAGAAGGAACGCAAGCCTCGGACATCGCAGCGCGAGCGGTTGGAAATCCCGCCCGATGCGTGGGAGAAATGCGACGGCTGCGGCCACATCGACATCCGCGAGAAGTTCGAGAAGGCGTTCAACGTCTGCCCGGAATGCGGGCGGCATCGCCGGATCAGCGCGGAGGACTACATCGAGATCCTGACCGATCCGGGCACCTGGCGCGAGCTCTGGCCGGGACTGCGGTCGGCGGACCCGCTGCATTTCGAGCACTACGTCGAGCGGCTGGCCGCCGCCCGGAAGAAGGGCGGCGAGGCCGACGGGATCTACGTCGGTACCGCCCGGCTCGATGGTCTTCCATTCAATCTCGGGGTCATGAACTTCGCGTTCATGGGCGGCTCGATGGGCTCGGTGGTGGGGGAGAAGATCGCCCGGCTGGCGCGCCGATCGCACGAGAAGAGGGCGCCGTTGGTGCTGGTCTCCGCCTCGGGCGGCGCCCGGATGCAGGAAGGGGTCCTTTCTCTCATGCAGATGGCCAAGACCTCCGCGGCCATCGCCCAGCTCAATCGCGACAGCATCCCCTTCGTCTCCATCCTGACGGATCCCACCACCGGCGGGGTGTCGGCCTCGTACGCCATGCAGGGCGACGTGATCCTGGCCGAGCCGGGCGCGCTGATCGGGTTCGCGGGCCAGCGGGTCATCAAGCAAACGATCGGCCAGGATCTGCCCGAAGGGTTCCAGACGGCGGAGTTCCTGCTGGAGCATGGCCAGATCGACGACGTGGTGCCGCGGGCCTCGCTCAGGGACACGACGGCACGGCTGATCCGCCACATGCAGGGACAGCGGCCGCACGTGGAGCACGCCGAGCTGAGCTGACCGCGCCATCCGCCGGACCGCGCGCCCCACCTTGGCCTGCCCGGGTGGGGCGTCGTCGTTCGGGCCGCGCCCGCGACCCCGAGGGGATTCGATCGCCGACATGCTGAGCTACGACGACGCCCTCGCCTTCCTGTTTCCCCGGACCACGACCATCAAGTTCGGGCTCGCCACCACCCGCGCGCTGCTCCACGCGGTCGGCGATCCGCACGAGGTGATGCCGTCGGTGCACGTCGGCGGCACCAACGGGAAGGGGAGCGTCTCGACGCTGGTGGCGTCCGCGCTGCGGGAGGCGGGGTGGCGGGTGGGCCTTTATACCTCGCCGCACCTGGCGTCGTTCCGGGAGCGGATCCGGGTGGACGGGGTGCCGATCAGCGAGCAGGCCATGGCGATGTGGACCGAGCGGCTGCGGCCGCTCATCCTGGAGCGGAAGGCGACCTTCTTCGAGGCCACCACGGCGATCGCCTTCGCCGACTTCGCAGCCCGCGGCGCCGAGATCGTGGTAGCGGAGGTGGGACTCGGCGGTCGGCTCGACAGTACCAACGTGCTCCGGCCGCTGGTGAGCGCCGTGACCAAGATCGAGCGCGATCACATGAAGTATCTCGGCGACACTCTCGAGCTGATCGCCGCCGAGAAGGCCGGCATCGCCAAGCCGGACGTCCCGTTCGTGGTCGGCGAGCGGGATCCGGCTTTGGTGACGGTGCTCCGGCGGGAGGCGCGGAAGGCGGTGGTCCGGCTCGACCCCGGGGGGCGCGTCGACATCCGGGTTCTGCCGCCGGCCTACGAGTGGGACGGGCCGCTTGGCCTCGCGGGGCCGCACCAGCGGCGGAACGCGGCGGTGGCGTACGGCATGCTGATGGCGCTCCCGGCACCGTACCGGCCGCCGCGCGCGGCGGTCGAGGCCGGCTTCGCCGCCGCCCACGTGCCCGGGAGGCTCGACCGCCGGGGCAAGTGGCTGTTCGACGTCGCCCACAACCCTGACGGGATCCGCGCGCTGATCCGGGCAATCGAGACCCTGCGCCCGCCGCGGCCGC
>JBBRGH010000279.1:0-4717 GCA_038240915.1 Gemmatimonadales bacterium
CCCGCCGAAAGTCATGTTCCTCACGTGTTACGCACCCGTCCGCCACTGAACCAGAGTTGCCCCTGGTCCCGTTCGACTTGCATGTGTTAGGCACGCCGCCAGCGTTCGTCCTGAGCCAGGATCAAACTCTCCAATGATTTGGAAATTTGAACAGCTCGTTCCGAACGACCTGGTACATCTTGTCGTCCGAATCACTTTGTGAATCAGAGTAAAACCCTATCTGAACGGTCTCTGTGCCCGTCCAGATCAGAGGGTCCGCACTCCATCACTTCTAGCTCACATCACTTGTCAAAGAGCGGTGCTTCTGTCCGTCAGCAAAGAATCCGCTTTTGCCGACAGCCCCCCATACTAACCGTGTTCGAACCTCGGGTCAAGTGCGCTAAGCCAGTGGATACAAACCAGATTCGCGCGATCCCAGCCCCCACCACTCACGATCAGCGAGAGCCCGATAATTTGCCGAATGTAGACGGATTTGTCAACGGGAAGGACGTTACGGAGATCGAATCGGTCTTCGCCGCCCAGCCCCACCGCCCGTGCCGCCCAGCGTATCCGGCCCCAACCCCCGCCCTCCCCCTGGAGATCACCTGTCGTCGACAGGCAAACCCCGCGTGGCTGGCCAGTTTAAGAGACCGCAATTGTAACCGTCCAGCCTCGGCCTTGCAAGGGTTCCCGGGATCCGAATCTACGCCTTGGCGTTCTACGCCTTGGCGGCCCGTCGTCCGGACTCGTTCCTCACCCACTCTACCCCACACCCGGCGATTGCCGCGGGTTCAGCGACCGGCCGGCCGCCGGCGAGTCCATGCCCCGCCCCAGGCTGGCCGCGGGGGGTCTCGACGTGACCTGCAACACGGAGGGGTCACAACCCTGCCTCTAGGTTCGTTTCCTGACTCGAAGTGGATCAACTCGAGGTGGCGTTTCCGTTTCAGGCGGCTCTCTCCCGAGGAGAACCAGATGCTCCGGCTCGCTTCCTTGGACGACCTGTTGCTCCCCGGCCTTCAGGATACGAGCCACGCCGAGCGCCAGGTGCTCAACGTACTTCCCCGCATGATCCAGGCTGCCAGCCACCCGCAGGTCCGCTACCTGCTCGAGGACCATCGCCGCCAGGCCGAAAACCAGATCGCCCGGCTGGAGCATGTCTCTCTCCTGCTCGGCGCTTCGCGCAAGGGCGGGAAGTGCGCCGGGATGGCCGGCGTGCTCCAGGAAGCCGAGCAGATCATGGAAGCCGACGTCGACGCCCCGGTGCTCGATCCGGCCTTGATCTCCGCGGCCCAGAAAATCGAGCGCTACGAGATCGCCGGCTACGGGTCGACGTGCAGCTACGCCGAGATGTTGGGCTACGACCAGGCGCACGACCTCCTCGGGCAGAATCTGGACGAGGAGGAGACCGCCGGCCAGAAGCTGATCGCCCTGACCGAGCGTGTCGGCGGGGGAGACGACAGGGACGCGGAAGTGGTCGAGCGACTAGAGCGGGGAGCGTGAGCCAGGTGGGTGCGGCTCAACCCTCCCCGGCGCTCATCGGACTGGTCAAACGGTGCCGGCAGGGTGAACTCGGCTTCCAGGCGGCCGCCGCGGGCATGGCGGAGCCCACCCTCCGGCACCTGTGCGAGACCTACGCCCAGCAGTGGGCTGCGTTCGGGGAAGAACTGGTATCGGCAGTGGGTTCACGCTGCCGGATAACGAATCCGCCCGCGGGTTCCTCAGGCGACTCGGCCCGCCCCGGCGAGCCGCGCGAGGCCGTCACCGTCGGAGACCTGGCGCAGTTCGACGCCGAGGCGGAATCCGCCTACCGGCGGGCACTCAGCGGCGAGCTGCCACGCCAGGTCGTGGGGATGGTCGAGCGGCAATACGCCTTGGTGGTAGATGCCCTACAGCACCTAACCCTGCTGCAGCAGGCCCTGCTGACGGACGCCTAAGGCCCGCGACAAGCGCCATCGGTCGCCCGTGCTCACGCCGGTTGCCAGGAACGCTTCAGTCCCTGGTGCCCGACGAGGGGATGGGCGACCACTCGTGTGGGGCCTCCGCCCCCGCAGGGTCGATCACCACCCGACGCCGGCGGCGTTTGAGCGCCACCCGCACCCGGACCAGCAGGACGGTCGCCACCACCGCGAGCCCGACCACCAAGCCCCACCACAGCCCCACGGGTCCCATGCCCGCCCGGAACCCCAGCAGGTAGCTCACCGGCAGTCCCAGCAGCCAGTAGCCCAGAATATTCACCATCATGGCGACACGGGTTTCGCCGAGTCCGCGGAGGATGCCGCCGGCGACCACCTGCAGCCCGTCGAACACCTGAAAGACACCCGCCAGCGGGATCAGGGAGCCCGCCACCGCGATCACCGACGCATCCGTGGTATACAGTCCGGCCAACACCGCCGGCACGGTCAGGAACAGCACGGCAGTGCCGGACATGAAGGTGGCACCGCAGGCCAGCGCCGCCCGCGCCATGCCTCGGGCGCCTGCAGCATCGTCTCGGCCGACGGCGTGGCCGACCAGGACCGAGGCCGCGTCACCCACCCCGAGCGGGACCATGAAGGTGAGCGACGCCAGGTTGATCGCCACCTGGTGGCCCGCCATCTGCCGGGTGCCGAGCCATCCCATCATCAGGGCGACCGCGGCGAAGGCGCCGAACTCCAGCAGGTACTGACAGCCGATCGGCAGACCGAGCCGGAGCATCCGGCCGAGCGGCTCCCTGTCCCAGACCTCGGGCAGCCGTCGGCGCAGGTGGGGCCGGAGCGCACTCCAGGACAACGTCATCAGCACCGCGGCCAGCAGCCAGCGGCTCGCGGTGGTGGCCCAGGCCGAGCCGAGGACGCCGAGTGCCGGGACAGGCCCATGTCCGAAGATCAGCGCCCAGTTGAGCCCGGCGTTGACCAGGTTGGCGAGGAGAATGGAGGCCAGGATCGCTCCGGTGCGATGGAGCGACTGCAGGCTCTGCCGGAAGACGATGAACACGAAGAACGGCAGGACGCCCGGCGCCAGTCGGACGGTATACGCCGCCGCCAGCGGCACCACCTCCGGCGGCTGATGCGCCAAGGCAAGCACCGGCCCCGCCACCAGGAGGATGCCGATGGCCGGCGGCGTGAGGATCAGCGCGAGGATCAGCCCCCGCTGGATGCCACGAGCGATCGCTCGCTCGTCGCCGGCGCCGACGGCCTGTGCCACCACCGGATCGAGGACCATCAAGGTCCCCATGCCGAAGACGCCGATGCCGAAGAAGTAGAGATGGCCGAGCGCGACGGAGGCCAGCCCGACCGACGAGCTGCCGGCGTTCAGGTGGCCGACCATGACGGTGTCCACCACGCCCATCAGCATCATGCCGACCTGCACCAGGACGACGGGCACCGCCAGGCGAAGCATGGCGCGGAGCTCGCCCGGCCGGGGGAGCATCCGGCCGAACGGCGATCCGGGGCTCATCGGCTCAGGAGGGAACGGGGCGGCGGATGGCGTCGCTCTCGGTGCGCGGCTTGGCCAGCAGGCGCTCGGTGAAGTCCACCCGCTCGGCCAGCTCGGCGACCTGCTGGCGCAGCTGGTCGAGCTCCTCGAGCACCTCGGCGGACCGGTGGCCCCCGGGCAGCACTTCCTCGGGCTCCCACCGGCGGACCAGCCGGCCGTCGATGTCCCGGAAAGAGCCGCTCCCCACCAGGATGAGGTCGTAGAGATACCACAGACCGGCTCCACCGAGGGTGACGGCCATGAGGATGCCGGTACCGGTCTTGCCCACGTAGAACCGGTGCCCGCCGAACGGCCCGAGGATGGCGGCCAGCGCCAGGGCCACGCCGCGGGATTTCTCGGAGATCTCGAGGGGATAAGTCCCGGAGGTATGCATTGGGGACAATATCCGTGGGCGGCCGCTTGGTGTCCACGGTCACGTCCGGCCCGGGCCCGCGGGTGAAAATTGGAGATTGGCACACGAACCACTTCTAGCCAGGAGACCGACCATGGATCGCAAGCCCGGCGAGGGCGTTCCGGCCCTTCAGAACGACGACGTCACGGGGATGACCGAAGAGAAACAGGAAGACGTGATCCGAGAGAGCGGGCAGGCGCCCCGGCGCCGCGCCGCGGAGGAATTCGTCGACGAGCAGCAGGAGCAGGCCGCCAAGACCAAGCCCGGCGCGCCCACGCGGACGCCGTAGGCGGACCGGAGCAGGCGACGTCGAGAGCGGGGAGGAAGTGCGCCCGGGTGGATTCGAACCACCGACCCACAGCTTAGAAGGCTGTTGCTCTATCCAACTGAGCTACGGGCGCCAGCCTGCGAGAGCCGGCGGAGGCCTGAACTTATGACGGACCCGCGTCGGCCACAAATGTAGGGGCGGGGACGGGAAACCGATCCGGGGACATGGGCGTAGTGCCCGGCGAACCTCGCCGCGCTGCTCCTGTCCCTCCCCCGGAGGCCTTCGTGCGACTCCTGGCCATGCTGATCCCCATGGCGCTGACCGCCCTTCCCCACCGCCCGGTCGGGGACCCCACCCCGCCCACCGGCGAATCGATCCTCCGGCAGATGCACGACCGCTACGCCGGCAAGTGGTACCAGACGCTGAGCTTTGTCCAGACCAGCCAGTTCGCCGACGGCAAGACGGAGACGTGGTACGAGGCGGCGGAGATCCCGGGCAAACTGCGCATCGACATCGGGCCGCTCGACAGCATGAACGCCATCATCTTCCGCAACGATTCGCTGTACGTCTTCCTGGGCGGGACGCTCCGTGCCAGCCGACCCGAGGTC
>JBBRGH010000280.1:0-4707 GCA_038240915.1 Gemmatimonadales bacterium
GGCGGCGCCCTCGTAGTACGGCTGCACCCCGTCGAACCGTCCCAGCAGGAACAGGGTGCGCGCGATCTCGAGCTTGCCCAGGCTCGGGCTCGCGCCGCGATCGAGATAGCCGCGGAAGGCGGCCAGGGCCGAATCGCCGTCCCCCACCTCGCGCTCGACCCGGCCGCGGGCGAGCATGACCTCCGGATCCCTGGCGGCCGGCGTGGGGGCCGCCCGGCGGAGCGCGTCGAGCGCCACCCCGAGTTTGATGTTGACCCGCTGCCGCAACGCGGTATTGGAGAGCTCCACCAGACCGCGGACGAAGCTGGGGTCCACCTCGGCGGACTTGGCAAACGCCATGGCCGAGCGGGTGAGGGCGTCCTTGCCGAGCATGGTCTTGAGTCCGGTCACGAAGGACACCTGGGAATCGCCCACCCCGTATTCCGCCAGGCCCATCCCGTACCAGGCGTACGGCCAGGTCGGCTGCAGGTCGATGGCCCACTGGAACTCGGAGGCCGCGTCGTCGAAGTGAGCCTGGCCGCCGAGGTCACCCACCCGCAGCGAGAGGAAGCCGAGCTTCAGATGGCTGAGGGTGTTGTCGCGGTCGGCCTTGGCCTGCTCGATCAGGTGGCGTTCGAGCACCAACAGGCCGGCGGTGTCGGTGGCGGTGGCGAGCGAATCGCGGAACCGCTCGAGCTCGACCTGCTCCTCGGGCGCCTGGGCCCACAGCCGCGAGGGAGCAAGAGCGAGGAGCAGCGCGGCCGCGAGCAGCGCCAGACGCGAGCCGGGTGAAACCATCAATGGGATCCTCATGCGAGCCATCCGGGGGTCACCGCCGCGGGTTGGGCTGGCGCGGGCGGGCAGGATTCGCTACAGGAGACGCCGTCGCCCCGCCCCCGACCACACCGGTTTTCAGCGGTCGCGCGCACGGTCCTCGAGGTAGGCGCGGAGACCGTCCGCCACGGCCGACGCATAGAGTCGCTGCCCCTGCGGCGACCGGAGCGCCGCCTCCTGGTCGGGCAACATCATGAACAGCCCTTCGGTGAGCACGGAGGGCATCCAGGTCCCCCGCACCAGCGCCAAGTCGCCCCGGCCGATGCCCAGATCGCGGAGGCCCAGCTTCCGGAGCAGGGCCGCCTGGATGGCCCGGGCCAGCGGAACGCTCCGCGGCTGATTGTAATACACGCTGGTGCCATTGTTGACGTACGGATTGAGCCCGTCGGGCAGCGCGTTATTGTGGATCGAGACCAGCACCTCGGCCCCCGCCGCCTCAGCGAACGCCACCCGGGGCGAGAGCTCTACGATGCTGTCGGTCTCCCGGGTCATCACCACCCGGGCTCCGGCCGCCAGCAGCAGCCGCCGGAGCGCGAGGGCCACGGCCAGATTGGCCTCGGCCTCGCGGAGACCGGTCGCACCCATGGCTCCGCCCGGGGGATGCCCCGGATCGACCGCGATCAGCCGGCCACGGAGCGGATCGCCGCCGTCGATGGCAGGGGGCCGGCGGATCTCCAGCAGCAGATCGCCGCGATCCCAATGGGTCCGGTAGCCCCACAGCGGCCGCTCGAGATCGACCGTGATCGCCACCTCGTCGGCCGCCACCTGCCGCCAGCTCAGCCGGCGGATGAGCGAATCGGCTGGCCCGTAGCGGATCCAGTTCACGTCGCCCACGGCCCCGTACACCGTGAGCACCACCGAGCGCTCGGTCTCCTCGACCCGGAACGGAGCCCGCTGGCTGAGCGGGATCCGGAGCGTGGCGCGGTCCGCGCTCGGGGTGAGGCTGATCGAGCCCACGACGGCGAGCGGCGCGGGTCCGCCCGCCGAGAGCGGCCGGACGTCGCTGGCGGAGACCCAGGCCTCGGCGGCGCGCGACAGGCGAAGGCGGACGTCGGCGTTGCGCCGCCCGGTGGCGGCGGCCCGGGTGCCGGTCGGGAAGAACCAGGCGTAGGTGCCGCCGGGCAGTGCCCGGCCGACGGTCAGGCTATCGGTCTGGCCAGTGCCGGTCGAGTCGTCGTCCAGCTCGGCGGTCACCGGCAACGTATCCAGCAGCGCCACCCGGAAGGGCCAGCGGGTGCGCACGGTGTCGGCCCCCACGATGGCCTCGACCACGGGCCAGGCGCTGTCGGCCGCCGCCGGTGTCGGAGCGAAGACGGGCTCGGGACTGGCGGGTTCGAAGATCGGCAGCATCGGGCCCGGATCGGGACCGAGGGCGCGGCCGCGGACGATCCCGACGTACCGGTCGCGGACGACCGGCGTGCGGAGCCGGGTGCTGTCGCGCTCGAAGGCGCGAACCGCGGCCGGGACTTCCAGCGGCTGCGGCTGCGCCGTGAGCGGCACGATGGTGCCGTCCGGCAGGCGGAGCCGTACCGCGGCGCCCTCGGCCGCACGGACCCCGAGCGTGAGGTATTCCCCGGGCTCGAGCCAGAGCCTTCCCGTCGGGCTGAGCGAGAGCGAATCGAGCCACGCGCGTCCCGCCGTCAGCCGCCCGGCATCGGCCAGGCGCCGACGCAGGGGATAGTCGAGCGCCGCGGTCGAGTCCCCGAGGCGTCCCTCGATCCGGAGCTGGATCAGGCTGTCGGGGGGCAGCGCCACGTAGCCCAGCCAGGCCCCGTTGGGCCAGACCCGGATCGGCTGGCCGTTGATCGTGACGGTCGCGGCGCCATTGCCGGCGGTCCCGAACACGAAGCTGGAGTCGCGCACCTGAAGGACAGCGTCGGGCGGCGGGTACACCACCCGGAGCGCGAGCGGGCCACGCGCCGCGGGGACGGCCGGCAACGCGGGCGAGGGAGCGAGGGACTCCGCGCGGGCGGGAGCGGTTGGAGACGCCGCCACCGGCGTCGGCGAGCGGGGCGCGCAGGCCGCGGCGAGGAGGGCGCCGCCGAGCGCCCCGGCGCCCGGGCGGATCCGGATCAGGATCATGGCTGCAAGGTACACGTTGGCTGAGACTTACGACAAGCGTACGTTGACGCTCCACGGGGGCCGGCCTAGATTCGTCACACTCCCACGTCGCCCTTAGAATCATCGGAAGGAAGTGCTCGTGTGACTTTCGCGCCGGGATACGCGTGACGGGTCGACCGGTTCAGGTGTCCGTATTCGGCAAGACCGATCTGGGGCGCTCCCGCGAGCACAACGAGGACACCTTCCTCGTGGCCGATCTCAGCACGGGCAACGCGAGCCTCCATCCGGAGGTGCGGCTGCACGAGGTCGGTCCGCGCGGGTCGCTCTTCATGGTGGCCGACGGCATGGGCGGTGCGGCGGCGGGCGAGCTGGCGAGCGCCATGGCGGCCGACCTGATCTACCGCCACATGGCCACGGTGTGGGCGGCGGACCAGGACGCCTCGCCCGAGCGATTCGCCTTCCGGATGAAGGAAGCGGTCGAGCTGGCCAACCAGCAGATTTACAGCTACGCCCGCGAGCATCCGGAAGTCCGCGGGATGGGCACCACGGTTACATTGGCGGGGGTCAACGGCGACGAGCTGTACCTGGCCCAGATCGGCGACAGCCGGGCGTACCTGGTGCGGAAGGGCGCAGCGATTCAGCTCACGAAGGACCAGTCCTTGATGCAGCGGCTGGTGGACGCGGGTGAGTTGACCGAAGAGGAGGCCGAGCAGAGCGAGCGGCGCAACATCATCCTTCAGGCGCTTGGCCCCGACCCGCGGGTCAAGGTGGATCTGACCCATCAGACGCTCCGGCGGGGCGACACCCTGATCATCTGCTCCGATGGGTTGTCCGGCCTGGTGCGACGGGAGGAGCTGCCGGCCGTGGTGGAGCGGCAACCGGAGCTGGCCGACCTCTGCGGCGCGCTGATCGATCTCGCCAACGATCGGGGCGGACCTGACAACATCACGGTGGTGGCCGCCCATTTCGAGGGCGACGGCCTGCCGCTGCCGGGCGAGGCGGAGGACGTGGGGTACGCGGTCTACCACCTGCCCGACGCCGACCCGGCCGAGGAGGAGGCGATGGCTGCGCCCGTCGCTGCGGCGGTGGCCGCGGTCCCTCCGCCCACGGTCCTCGGCGGCCGCAGCCGGGCCCTGCTGCTGATGGCCGCGGTGGTCCTCCTGATCGCGGCGCTGCTCGCGGTCTGGCTCTGACCGCCCCCACCGGGGCTCGCCTCAGCGCGCGACTGGGCTGGCTCGGCGCCCTCTCCTTCGCCTCCGGCCTGCCCTACTTCTTCTTCAACGAGACGGTCCCGGTCTGGCTCGCGGCCTCCGGCATGAGCCTCGCCGGCATCGGGCTGGCCAGCGGCGCCTCGCTGCCCTGGGTGCTCAAGTTCCTCTGGGCGCCGCTGGTGGACCGGCTGGGCAGCCGGAGGCTCTGGATCCGGATCTGCCTCGGCCTCCTTGCGGTGACCACCGCAATCCTGTCCGGCGCCGATCCCACCCGCCACGCGGGCCAGCTGGCCGCGCTCCTCCTGCTCTACGTCACGCTGTCCGCCACCCAGGACATCGCGATCGACGCGTACACGATCGAGACCACCCACGGCCGCGAGCTGGGAGTGGCCAACTCGGTGCGGATCGCGGCGTACCGAAGCGCCAGCTTCGTCAGCAGCGCGCTACTGGTGTGGATCGCGGCGCGGCAGGGCTGGCGAGCCGGCTTCCTGGCCGGCGCGGTCTTGCTGGCCGTGTTCGCCGCGGCGACGCTGGTGCTTCCCTCGCCCCGGCGCGAGTCGCCGGTGCCGCCGACGCTGGCGGAGCCGATTCGGGCCCTGCTCCGCCGACCGGGCATCTGGGC
>JBBRGH010000281.1:0-4677 GCA_038240915.1 Gemmatimonadales bacterium
GTCGTTGAACCGGTACGGGGGGTCGTTCCAGCCGCCGCCCAGAATGAAGCGCTCGCTGCCGCTGGCATTGAGGCACCACTCGCGTACGTTGCCGGCCATGTCGTAGGTGCCGAACGCGCTGATCCCTCGGGTGGTCCCGACCGGCACACTCCCCCGACCCGAAAAGTTGCTCGCCGGCACGATCCAGGCACTGTTGTAGGGGCCGGCCGCGCGGTTCCAGTGGGCCACGGTCGGCAGCGACTTGCCCGCGAACCGGGCGTAGGCCATCGCCTCGTACCAGCTCACCCCGCCGACCGGTAGGCGCTCCTCGCCCGCCGGGTACTCCCCCGCCTCCCAGCTCGCCGGGCCGGTCCGCCCCGTCCGGTCCGTCATCAGCGCCATCGCCTCCGCCCAGCCCAGGGTCTGCCCGTGCCTGACGATGGGCTCTTGCCACAGTTCCCGCCGCCGATACCCGCCGCTGTCCACGAACTGCCGGAACTCGCCATTGGTGATCTCGTAGCGGTCCATCAGGTAGTCGCCCAGCGCCAGCGGCAAGACGCCTTCGAACCCGGGATAGTCGACGCCAGTCGTGCCGCCAAACACCCTGGCCATCTCGCGCGGAATCGCCTGCTCCCGGTCGAGCGGGATGATACGGTCCACCCGCTGGAGTCCGACCAGGTCCATGGTCCGGTAGCCTGGCGCCTGGATGCGGAAGCGGTTGGCGTCGAGCAGCCCGGCCGCGGGATTCAACGCCACCAGGGCACTGTCCAGCGGGGTGCGCCCGAGCAGGACCCACGCGCTGTCCGGGGCATCGTACCCCTTCCGCCACACCTCGGCGCCGGGCGGCGTGGTCCGGATGCGATAGCGGCGGGCGAACCTGGGGCGGAGGGCGTCGAACAGCGAATCGCCGGGGAGCGTGGCCTCGACCCGGCGGGCGAGCGTGTAGGCGCCCTCGTAGTCGCCGGCGTCGGTCAACGCGAGGATCCTGGGGATTGCCTCCTCACGCACCCAGGACCGCTCGCGGGCCCGGCGCACCGGGCCGGTCCAGGCCCAGGCACCGAGGGTGGCCACCAGCACGAGCGCCACCGCCGCGCCCCAGGCGCGGCGCCGGCCCACCGTGGCAGCCGGCATCGCCGCCGTCGCGCCGCTGCCGGACCCGGCCAACGATTCCAGCACGCCGAGCAGCACCTCGGCGGACGGCCAGCGGGCCGCGGGATCCTTCTCCAGGCAGCGCATGATCGCGGCGACGAATGCCGGCGCCACATCGGGGCGGAGCGGGGCCAGCGGCGGAGGCGCGCGGCTGATCTGGGCGGCGAGGATCGCCTGGGGCGTGACGCCGGTGAACGGCGGCGCGCCGGCCAGCATCTCATAGCCCACCACACCCAGCGCGTACAGGTCGGCCCGGCCGTCCAGGTCGGACTGCCCGGCCGCCTGCTCCGGCGCCATGTACGCCGGCGTCCCGATCGCGAACCCCACCGTCGTGAGCGTGGCGCCCGCGGCGGTGTCGCTCGCCCCCGCGGCGGCCCGGGCTACCCCGAAATCCACCACCAGCGCGTGGCGGCCGGCGAGCATGATGTTCTCGGGCTTGATGTCGCGGTGCACCAGCCCGTGCTGGTGGGCGTGGGTCAGGGCGTCGAGCGCGTCGCGCAGGATGCGGAGAGCATCCTCTGGGGCGATCGTGCCCTCGCGGCTCAGCCGGCTCCGAAGGCTCTCGCCCTCGACGAAGGGCATCACGTAGTAGAGCAGGTCCGGCCCACCGCTGGATGCCGGGATCTCCCCCGAGTCGATCAGCGTCAGGATGTGGGGGTGCTGGAGCTGGGCGGAGATCCGGATCTCACGAAGGAAGCGCTCGTGGCCCAGCAGGGCGGAGAGCTCGGGGTGAAGCACCTTGAGGGCGACGGGGCGGTCGTGCTTGAGGTCGCGGGCGAGGAAGACGGTGGCCATGCCGCCGCGGCCGAGCTCGCGATCGAGGCGGTAGCGGGAGGCCAGGGCCTCCTGCAGGCGGGGCAGGAGATTCACGCGGGCGCCGATCGATCGGGAGCGTCAATAATGGGTCCCCGCGTCGGCCCGCGCCACTGGTGGTGCGGGCCGGAGGCGCGCGGGGCCCGGAACCGCGTCCCCGAACCAGCGTTGCTGTTCGAGACCGAGATCGGGGCCGTCGAGGTGCAGCTCCCCGCCCTCAGGTCACTTCCTCGCTCTCGCCTCCAGCTCCCGACTCCAGTTCTGCACCACGATCAGCTCGTTCTTCTGGTTCGGCGAGGTCTCCCGCATGAACAGGAAGCGCTTGTCGTCCGGACTGACGTCGTACGGCTGCACCGGGCCGCCACCAGCGTAGGAGGCGGTGGAGAACAGCGGCTTCGGCTGGTCGAAGGCGAACGCGGCGCCCGGGTGGATGGCCACGCTCATGAGCCGGTTGGCCGAGCTGAGGTAGAACAGCTCCCGGCCGCTGTGCGACCAGAGCGGATCGCGCCCGCCGGCGATGGAGACCTGCCAGCGCGCCGACCCTGCGTCGGGGAAGGGGCGCACGTACACCTCGGGACTCCCCGACTCGTTCGACGCGTAGGCCAGCCATTTCCCGTCGGGCGACACCGCGGGCTCGATCTCCGTCGCCGGACCCGTCACCAGCGGCACCAGCGTCGAATCGCCCGCGCGGACGCCGTAGATGTCGCCCGCTCCGGCCTCGAGGAACGAGCGGCGCGCCAGCAGCCACTTGCCGTCGTGGGTCTGGAGGGCGTGGGCGAAGGCAAAGGGCGAGCGCACGAGCGTGGAGTTGATGCTGTCGGACAGCGTCTGCGTGGGGCCGCCGTCGAGCGACACGGTCCGGATCTTCGTGCCGCCGACCAGGAACCCGATCTCCCTGCCGCGGGGAGAGAAGAAGGGCGAGCCCGCGTTCTCGGTCCCCGGAATCGGTGACGAGATGAGCTGGTCGTGGTCCCGGAGCCAGAGCTGCGTGCCTCCGGACGCCGGGCCGACGTAGACGAGGCGGCGGCCGTCGGGCGAGATCGCCACCCGGTTGCCCGACGTGCTCACCGGCGCCAGCGCCTCGGCCGAAGGAAGGTAGAGGCTGAACCGGTTCACGTCCGGGGCCGGAGCGGCACGGAGCCAGCCCCACGCCGCGGCGCCAGCAAAGACGAGGGCGACGCCGGCGAGCGCGAGCTTGACCGGGTCCAGCCGCGTCGTCACGGCGGTGGCAGCGCCCCCGCTGGGCGCCCTCGTGCGCACCGGCACCGTCCGCCGGCCGGCGAGCGACTCGGCGAACTCGGCCGCGGTGCCGAACCGGTCGGCCGGCAGCTTCTCGAGCGCGGTGAGCACCGCCACCTCGATCTCGGGTGGGATGGTGTGGCGCTGCGGCAGGATGGGACGGGGCGCTTCCGTGAGCACCCGAGCCACGACGGCCTGCGCCGTGGAGCCCGTGAACGGCGGATCCCCGGTGAGCATCTCGTAGAGCACGACGCCCAGGGCGTAGACGTCGGAGCGCGCGGTGATCTCGCGCTCGCCCATCGCCTGCTCGGGACTCATATAGAACGGCGTCCCCAGCGACATGCCGGTCTCGGTCATCCGGTTGCCGCCCGCCTTGCTGGCGGCGAGCGCGATGCCGAAGTCGGCCACCAGGGCCCGGCCGTCGTGCAGCAGGATGTTCTCGGGCTTGATGTCGCGGTGGACCACGCCGTGGCGGTGGGCATAGTCCAGTGCCGACGCCACCTCGGTGGCGATCCGCACGGCCTCGGCGACGGGGAGCTGCTTCTCGCGGTTGAGCCGGCTCCGCAGCGACTCGCCTTCGACGAACGGCATGACGTAGAACAGGTAGGAGTCGGCCTCGCCTGAGTCGAACAGCGGCAGGATGTGCGGGTGCTGGAGGTTGGCGGTGAGCTTGATCTCGGCCAGGAAGCGCTCGGCCCCGATGACGGCCGAGAGCTCCGGGCGCAGCAGCTTGAGCGCGACCTTGCGGTCGTGCCGGAGGTCCTGGGCCAGGTACACCGTCGCCATTCCACCGGCGCCGATCTCACCTTCGATCCGGTAGCGGTCGGCCAACGCCACCTGGAGCCGGTTAAGCAGCTCGGGCATGTCTGGTCTTTGTGAGGGTGCGCGAAAGATGCCCCTGAGCGAGTCTCAACGCGAGGCCCGGCCTCGACCCTACCGACCCGGAGTTCGATGCCCCGGCGTTCCCCTCACTCTCGCGGCGCCGGCGTCAGGACGGCGGATCGGTCCCGTGCCGGCCGGCGCTGCCTTACCTGCCGACCAGCATCCATCCCCCCCACACCGCCAGCCCCAGCCCCGCCAGCCTCCCGATCCAGGGCCCGCCCCGGCCGACCTTCTCCACCAGCACCAGCGCCGCGATGGCGGCGACCCACGCCAGGTTCATCACCCCGGCCACGAACAGCAGCAGCATCAGCGCCCAGCAGCAGCCCAGGCAGAGGAGCCCGTGCTTGAGGCCCATCACCAGCGCGCCGGTGTTTCCCTCGCGCCACTCGCTGCCGAGGAAGCCCAGCGGCGAGCGGCAGTGGCGGAGGCAGGACGCCTTGAGCGGGAGCCACTGGTAGACGCCGGCCGTCACCAGCAGGAGCCCGCCCAGCACCGGGCTGGTGCTCGCCATGGCCGGCGACAGCAGCGCCGCCTGGTGGAGGCCCCACTGCGCCAGCGCCGCCGCCGCGCTGAAGCCGGTCCAGACCAGGAGGTAGCCGGCGGCAAAGATGGCCG
>JBBRGH010000282.1:0-4671 GCA_038240915.1 Gemmatimonadales bacterium
GGCCTGCCTCGTGCCGGCGGCGCTGGTCGAGCAGTGGCGCGCGGTGGCGGCGAGGCTCGGCGTTCCGGTGCTGGTGGGATCGCATCAGGCGGTGAGCCGCGGGAAGCTCCCGGACGGCACCCGCGGCCTCGTGATCGTGGACGAGAGCCATCACTTCAGGAATCCGCGGACTCGGCGCTACCGGCACGCGGCGCGCTGGCTGGTGGGGCGACCGGTGCTCCTGCTCAGTGCCACACCGGTCGTCAACCGGCTCCAGGACCTGGCCCATCAACTCCTGCTCGGCGCACGGGACGACGCCTTGATCGCCGACGGCGTGGTTTCCCTTCGAGCCACCTTGGCGGCGGGCCGAGGCCTGGGGGCGCTGGGGCAACTGGTGATCGAGGAGCCGTCACCCTCCGGGCCTCGACCTGCCCGGCGGACCACGGCCGCCGATCCGGACCCGGATGAGATTCGCCACGCCGAGTGCACCCGGGACGACCTGGCGCAGCTCCGGCTCTCGACCCACCCACCCACCGCCGCGCTGCTGCGCGGCGTCCTGATGCGAGCCGCGTCTTCGAGCCCCGCGGCGCTCGCGGCGAGCCTGCGCCGGTATCGCGCGCTGCTCCGGCACGCCGCCGACGCGCGCGACTCGGGCCGTCTGCTGGGCCGGGCCGAACTGCGGGAATTCGCCGGTGAACTGGACGACCAGCTGGTGCTCTGGGCGCTGGTCGCCCGCGCCGACGGTCCGGTGGAGCTCGCGCTCGACGATCTGGTCGTGCTCGACCACCTCGCGACCCAGCTGGCCGGGGCCCAGCAGCGGCACGATCCGAAACTGGACCGCCTCCGGCGGCTGCTCGCCGACGGTGAGCCCACGATCGTGTTCACGACCCAGCGCGCCACCGTCCGCCATTTGCGCGACCGACTGGCCCCGCCGCCCGTCGCCTGGTGCACCGGCGAACGCGCTGGGCTCGGCCTCCTGCCGGCGCCGCGCTCCACCGTGCTGGGATGGTTCCGTGATGAAGGGAGCTGGACCATCGCCGGGCTGCCTCGGCCGACCTGCCTGGCGGTCACTGATGTGGCGGCGGAGGGGCTCGACCTCCGACTCGCTGCACGGGTGGTGCACTATGACCTGCCGTGGACGCCGATGCGGCTGGAGCAGCGTGAGGGGCGGGCCGTCCGGCTCGGCTCCGCCCGGCAACTGGTGGAAGTCGTGCGATTCTCGCCGCCGGCCGCGCTCGACCCGCTGGATGTGCGGCAGCACCTCCGCCGGAAGGCCGGCCTTCCCGCCCTCGCCGGCCTGGGCGCCGAGGGCGGGCGACTGTGGCGTTGGCGAACGGAGCTGGCGGACCGCCTGAGGGGCGAGCCCGTCGTCGCCGGGAGCGCGCTGGTCGGGGCCGGCGGGCCGCGGCTCGGGGGCGGGGTGCTGTGCGGGCTCGAGTTGGTGGGCCTCAGGAACGGCGCGCAACTGCGGCTCTCCTCGGTGGTCGGGTGGCTGGGCCCGGACGGGCAGTGGCAGGAGGACGAGGAGCCGGTCGCGCGTGCGCTTCATGCGGCGGCCGCATCCGCCGAGCGGCCTTCGCCTGGGCCAGCGCTGATTCGGCAGGCGCTCGACCGGCTGGCCGAGCCGGTCCGCCGCCGTCTCGCCGCGGTTGCCGCCCGGCGATGGCTCGTCGCGGATCCCGACCCGGCAGCCCGGCGAGTGGTCCAGCGCCTGTCCGTGCTGGTCGCGGCGGCGGCTCGCCGGCGGGACGGCAGGGCCCTGGCCCAGCTCGAGGGGGCGCTCGCCTTTGCTGCCGGCGGCCACACCGCCGGAGAGGCCGGGATGGTTCGTCAGCTGGCCGAGGGGGATGAGGAGGCACTGGACGCGGGGGTCCGGCAGTTGCCCGCCCCATCGATTCGCTGGGACGCGATCGGGGTCCGGCTCACCGGCCTGGTGATCTTCGAGCGATAGTCGTCGGACCGGGTGACCGGACGGCTCGAGCGGACCGCCGACGGGCACGCGGCTGGTACCGCAGGTCGGTCAACCCATCGGCCGGCGGTGCGACTGGTCAGCCGTTGGGCCCGATGACGAGGCGGCTGGACTGGAAGGCGCGCGGAATGCTGGTCTGGCCCCGGAACTCGAAGTGGTCGGGGTCCATGATCCGCTCGGGCGGGGCCCGGCCCGCCTCGCCCTCCCGGAGGAAGCGCGCCAGCAGGTGCTCCGCCAGCGTCGCGGCGAGGTACCACACGTCCGGATCGACGCCCGGGTACCGGTCGACGAACTCGCGACGGAGCCGCGCCTCGCGCGGGGGGGTGAGGGAGGGCGCGGTCATGGCAGCGGGTGCGCGTCGAGCCGCCGCGCGCCGGGATCGCTCCACTCGTCCATGGCGAGGTGCCAGAGGTGCCACGCCTCTTCGACGGCGGTCTGGCGCGTCTCGGCTCGGCCTTCCGCCTCGCGGCGGCCGCTGTAGATGATGGCCGACATGATCGCCACAAGCTCGGTGGGTTGCATCGTCCTGCTCCGGATAGCGTCCGTTCAGATTAGGAATCGCGGGCCGGGTACGCAACCCGGCCGGGACCTGGCTAGTTTTCCGGCATGGCCGCCATTCAGACCGTGCTCTTCGATCTCGATGGCACGCTCATCGATTCGATCCGTCTCATCCTCGACAGCTACCACCACACCCTCGCCGCCCACGGCCTGCCGCCAAGGAGCGACGAGGACTGGCTTCGCGGGGTGGGCACGCCTTTGCACGTGCAGTTCGCCGAGTGGGGAACCGACCCCGGGACCCGTGATGCCATGATCGCCACCTACCGCGAATACAACCTCGCGCACCACGACCGCATGGTCACCATCTATCCGGGCGTGCTGGCCGCGGTCGGGGCGCTCCGCGCCGCCGGCCGGCGCACCGGCCTCGTCACCAGCAAGAACCGGCAGGGCGCATTGCGCGGCCTCACGCTCGTCCGGCTCGAGGCGATGATGGACGTGCTGGTGTGCGCCGACGAGGTGACCAACCCCAAGCCCCATCCCGAGCCGGTGCTCAAGGCCGTGGCACTGCTGGGCGCCGACCCGGCCACCACCGTCTACGTGGGCGACAGCATCCACGACATGGTCTCGGGACGGGCCGCCGGCGTCCGCACGGCCGCGGCCCTCTGGGGACCGTTCGGGCGGAGCCACCTGGAGCCGGCGGCGCCCGATTACTGGCTCGACACACCCGGCGACCTGCTCACCCGCCTGGCCTAGGCGTCAAGCATCTCCCGCGTCCGGCGGGTGAGCTGCTCGATGGTGAACGGCTTCTCCACGAAACCGGTCCCCGGCGGCAGCCCTCCGTCCGACGCGGCAGGCCGCTCGCTGTACCCCGACATGAACAGCACCTTGACCCCCGGCTGACGCGCCTGGAGCCGCTCGGCCAGCTCGCGACCGCCCATCTCGGGCATGACGAGATCGGTGATCACGAGATCGAAGGCGAAGGTGCTCTCCTCGACGATCCGGAGCGCGTCCGCGCCGTGGCGGGCCTCGATCACCGTGTAGCCGTGCCGCTCGAGCAGCCGCCGGGCGGGGCTGCGGACCACGGCTTCGTCCTCCACCAGCAGGAGCGTTTCGCACCCGCCCGGCGTGCCGCGCCGCTCGGACGGCGTGGCCGCCCTGGCCGCCCCGGCGTGTCGCGGGAGGAAGATGGTGAACGTGGCGCCCTGGCCGGGCGCGCTCTCGACCGCCAGGTGGCCGCCGCTCTGCTCGACGATGCCGTAGACCGTGGACAGGCCGAGGCCGGTGCCTTTGCCCGACGCCTTGGTGGTGAAGAAGGGGTCGAAGATGCGGGCCTGGGTCGGCACGTCCATGCCGGTCCCGGTGTCGCCGACCGACAGGGTCACATAGGGTCCCGGCCGCACGCCGCCGCCGTCGGCCCCGTCGCTCGCGGTCAGGTGGCGGTTGGCCGTCGTGACCGTGACCCGGCCGCCCCCGGGCATCGCGTCGCGGGCATTCGCCACCAGGTTGATCAGGACCTGCTCCAGTTGGCCGGGGTCAGCCAGCACCGGCCAGAGGCCCGGGTCGAGCTCGGTCTCGAGCGACACATCGGCACCGAGCAGGCGGCGCAACATGGCCTCGACGTCGGCGACGCAGGCGTTGAGCGAGAGCATCCGGGGCTGCAGCACCTGCCGCCGGCTGTACGCCAGCAGCTGACGGGTGAGCGTCGCGGCGCGATCGCCGGCCCGGCGGATCTGCTCGATGTCGGCCCGCAAGGGATCGTCCGGACGCAGCTCCTGCAGCACCAGCTCGCTGTAGCTCAGGATGCCGGTGAGGAGGTTGTTGAAGTCGTGGGCGATGCCGCCGGCGAGCTGGCCGACCGCCTCCATCTTCTGCGTGTGGCGCAGCCGTTCCTCGCTCCGCCGGAGCGCGTCCTCCCCCGCCCGCTGCTCCGTGATGTCGAGATTGACGACGATCGCGCCGGTGATCTCCCCGTCGAGCGAACGGAGGGGAATGGCCGAGTCGAGGATCGTCCGGTGGACGCCATCGGCGCCCTCGATCTCCACCGCTTCGCCGAGCGAGGTCTCGCCGGCGCGGAGGGCGCGTGCCGCGGCCCACTCGGCGGCCGAAACCGGCTCGCCGGTGGCCACCCGCCAGCCGCGGCAGGCGCCGACCTCGTCCATCCCGACGAAGCGCGTGCCGCCCCAGAGCGCCCGGGCGGCGGGATTGGCGAAGCGGATGACCCCATC
>JBBRGH010000283.1:0-4665 GCA_038240915.1 Gemmatimonadales bacterium
CCGACGAGCGCCTCGAGAAGATCGTGGACGAGGTGTGCGATCTGACCCCGCGCGGCATCATCGACGCTCTCAAGCTCAAGCGGCCGATCTACAGCCCCACCGCGGCCTACGGACACTTCGGCCGCAAGCCCTCGAGCGGGGTCTACAAGGACAACGGGAAGCAGCAGAAGGTCGACTTTTTCACCTGGGAACAGACCGACTGCGTGAAGGCATTGCTGTCGGCCGCCCGCTGATGAGGACACTGGAGCCGATGACCGCACCCGCGACGATCGCCAAGTACGATATCAAGGACATCGCCCTCGCCGACGAGGGCAAGCGCCGCACCGAATGGTCGGAGCGCTCGATGCCGGTGCTCCGGCAGATTCGCGCCCGCTTCGCCACCGAGCAGCCGCTCAAGGGCCAGAAGCTCTCGGCCTGCCTCCACGTCACCACGGAGACGGCCAACCTGATGATCACGCTCCGCGCCGCCGGCGCGGAGATCGCCCTCTGCGCGTCCAACCCGCTCTCGACCCAGGACGACGTCGCCGCCCACCTGGTGCGCGACCACGGGGTCCATGTCTACGCCATCAAGGGCGAGGACCACGAGACCTACTACGGCCACATCGCGTCGGCGCTGGCGTTCGGCCCCGACATGACCCAGGACGACGGGGCCGACCTGGTGGGCTCGCTCCACATGATCTCGCTCAACCGGCTCGACGACCTGGCGCCGCCGATCCGCCAGTGGGTCGAGACCCTGAGCCAGCAGGAGCGGAAGGAACTGGTGTCGCGGGTGCGGGGCTCCACCGAGGAGACCACCACCGGCGTCATCCGGCTCAAGGCGATGGCCAAGGAGGGCATCCTCCAGTTCCCCGTCGTCGCGGTCAACGACTCGAATACCAAGCACATGTTCGACAACCGCTACGGCACCGGCCAGAGCACGCTCGACGGCATCGTCCGCGCCACCAACCTGCTGCTGGCGGGGAGCACGGTGGTGGTGGCCGGCTACGGCTGGTGCGGCCGCGGCGTGGCCAGCCGGGCCCGCGGGGCGGGGGCCCACGTGGTGGTGACCGAGATCGATCCGCTGCCGGCGCTCGAGGCCCGGATGGACGGCTTCGAAGTCATGCCGATGGCGGACGCCGCCAGAATCGGCGACCTGTTCATCACCCTGACCGGCAACCTCCACGTCGTCCGTCCGGAGCACTTCGCTGTCATGAAGGACGGCGCCATCGTCGCCAACTCCGGCCACTTCAACGTCGAGCTCGACCTCGACGGCCTCGCCAAAATCGCCAGCGACCGCCGCGAGGTCCGCAATCTGGTCGAGGAGTTCACCGTCAAGGGCAAGCGGATCATGGTGCTGGGCGAGGGCCGCCTGATCAACCTGGCCGCCGCCGAGGGCCACCCGGCCAGCGTGATGGACATGTCCTTCGCCAACCAGGCCCTGGCGGCCGAGGTCATCGCCAAGGAATGGCAGACGCTGGCCAAGGCGGTGCACCGCCTGCCGGTGGCGGTGGACCAGGAGATCGCCCGGCTCAAGCTCCAGAGCATGGCCATCGCGATCGACACCCTGACGGCCGAGCAGGTCAAGTATCTGGCCAGCTGGGACGCGGGCACCTGATCGTCCGGCTGTCCCGCCTGGCGGCGTGAGCACCATGATCGAAGTCACCGTCGCCCACCTCGGGCTCGATCGCACCACCAACACGCCGGTCGTGATCCTCCGGGAAAAGGAGGGGACCCGTGTGCTGCCCATCTGGATCGGTCCCGCCGAAGCCAGCGCGATCGCCATGGAGCTGCAGGGCATGAAGGCCCAGCGCCCGCTGACCCACGACCTGCTCAAGCAGATCCTGGTGGGTCTCGGCGGCGACCTCCGGCGGGTGGTGATCAGCGCGGTCAAGGAGAACACCTACTTCGCCGAGCTGCTGATCCGGCGCGACGACCACGTCTTCCAGGTGGACGCCCGCCCGTCCGACAGCATCGCCCTCGCCCTCCGGATGCGGGCGCCCATCTTCACCAGCGACTCGCTGCTCGACCAGAGCGGGGTCGAAGCCGACGAGCCGTCTCCCGACCCGTCGCTCGAGGCGGACAAGCTCAAGGAGTACCTCGAGCGGATGGATCCGCAGGACTTCGGAAAGTTCAATCCGTAGGGTGAACCGGCCCACGGGCCCGCGCCAGTCGTCGCCCGGAGCCACGCTCCGGCTGGTGCTGGCGCTCGCCGCCGGCGTCGCGGGCACCGCCTGGGGGCAGGGTACCGCACCTCGAGCCGGCCGGCCGGCGGGGGCTTCCGCCGGGCCGCTCGCCGTGGCCGCCGGCCGGGTGGTACTGCCGCAGCCGCGGGACACCGTGCCGGTGCCCGGCGTCCGGGTCATGCTCCACCGGGTCGGGCGCGCCGTCCAGGGCCCGATCGACTCCACCACCGCCGGGGCCGGCGGCCGCTTCCGCTTCCGCTTCCGGACCGACACCTCCGCCCTCTACCTGTTGAGCGCCCGCTACGGCGGCATCGAGTACTTCTCCCCGCCAGTCCACACCGGCGTCGGCGCGGCCGATACCGCGCTCCAGCTGGTCGTGTTCGACACCTCCTCCACCGCGCCGGTGGAGGCCGCCGCCCGTCACATCGTGGTCCCGCGGCCCGGCGCCGACGGCACCCGTTCGGTGCTCGACCTGATCGTGCTCCGGAACACCGGACGGCTCGCCCGCGTGGCGCCCGACTCGTCGCATCCCTCGTGGCGCATGGTCCTCCCGGCCGGCACCGGTGACATGGAGGTCGGCGAAGGCGACGTCTCGCCCGACGCGATCGCCCGCGCGGGCGACACGGTCAAGGTGCTGGCGCCGCTCTCGCCCGGCGAGAAACAGATCTCGCTCGACTACACGGTGCTGCCGGTGCGCGGCCGGATCGTCTTTCCGGTCGGACCGGACAGCGGCGAGGTCAACCTGCTGGTCGAGGAGCGGGACGGGCGGGTCACGGGCGGCACGCTGGCCCTGGCCGACAGCCAGCAGATCGAGGGCCGCAGCTTCCTCCGCTACCACGGCACGGTGCCGCGCGGGGGTGCCGTCGTCCTGGCCCTGGGCGGACCCGACGCGTCGGACCGCTGGGCCCTGCCCGCGCTGGTGGCCGGCGTGGCGCTGACGCTCGCGGCCGCGGCATGGGTGCTGCTGCGCCGGGCACCGCGGCCCGCCCTCGCGCCCGCGGGTCCGGTGGCGCCGTCGCGGGACACGCTGCTCGACGCCATCGCGGCTCTCGACGCCCGCCACGCCGGGCGCGAGGCCGAGCGCACCGGCGAGGAGTGGGGGCAGTACCGGGCGGAGCGCGAGCGCCTCAAGCGCGAACTGGAACGCACTCTTGCGGCGGGGGGTCGGCCTCCCTACTCTTGAGCGCGATACACAACTGACGTACGCGAACGGGGACGCTCGGAAACCGGTGCAAGACCGGTGCGGCCCCGCCACTGTGACGGGCACGGCCTCCGCAGGGAGGCCTGACTCTTCGCTCACGACGCCACTGGGAAACCGGGAAGGCGAGCGAACGCCCGAAGCCAGGAGACCTCTCCGTTCGCGCCACCAGTAATACCCTCGGGGGAGGGTTGGTGGCGTTGTCCGACCGCAGTCCTTGCCGTCGCGCACCGCCTGTCTTCGACCCCGGGGATGGGCGGTCCTCATGTCCGGTCTCCTCGTCCGACTCAGCTGTGCCACCGGTGCGCTCGCGGCGCTCGCGCTCGGGCTGGCCGCCTGCGGCCCGCCCGCGCCACCCGCCGCCGCCACCACCCGGATCGTGGACGACGCCGGGGACACCGTCGCCCTCTCGCCGCCGGTCCGCCGGGTGGCCTCCCTCATCCCCGCCACCACCGAGCTGCTCTTCGCCATCGGCGCCGGGCCGGTCCTCGTCGGCCGCACCACCTGGTGCGACTATCCCGCCGCCGCGGCCCGGGTGCCCGACCTGGGCGACGGGATCGCGCCCAACGTCGAGGCCGTGCTCGCCAGCCGGCCCGACCTGGTGCTGCTCTACAACTCGGCCCAGAACGCCGACGTCGCCCGCCGGCTCCGCGGGCTCGGCATCGCCGCGGTCCGGCTCAACACCGACTCGCTCGGCGACGTGGACCGGGTGGGCCGGCTGCTTGGACGGTTGACCGGGCACGAGCACGCCGCCGATTCGATGGCCGCGGCCTTCGACACGGCCCTGGCCGCCGCCACCATCCCGGCGCCGGCCCGGCGGCCCAAGGTGCTGCTCCTGGTCTGGGAGCAGCCGCCGATGACGATCGGCCGCGGCAGCTTCCTGAGCGAGCTGGTGGAGCGGGCCGGCGGCCGCAACCTCTTCGCCGATGTCCGCTCGAGCGCGGGCACGGTGAGCATCGAGGCGGTCGCCTCCCGCGATCCCGACCTGATCCTCACCACCACGGTCGGCCCGGTCGCCTTCGCCGAGCGGCCCGAGTGGCGCACCGTGCGGGCGGTGCGCGAGCGCCGCTTCCTGCCGGTGGACGGGTCCGAGTTCAACCGGCCGAGTCCCCGGGCCCCCGCCGCCATCCGTGCCTTGGCACAGCTGCTCCGGGAGCACGGCTGATGCGGCTCGGCCTGGTGCGGCTCCCGCTCGCCGTGGGCCTCTGCCTCCTCGCCGGCCTCGCCGCCGGCACGGTGCCGCTCACACCGACCGAGGTCTGGCACGCGCTCTGGCGGGCGGACACCAGCGCCTCGGTCATCGTG